>JBARBA010000595.1:0-5830 GCA_049792555.1 Anaerolineales bacterium | reverse complement strand
GTTCTTGGTTCACGTGGAAAAAACTTTTCTGGAGAACTATAAGTTAAGGTTTTTTAAGAACATTGACGCCATGTTGTTTTTACACCGCTGATTGGAGTAGAATCTCATGCTACATGGATAAACCTTTGCCACGCACCTGCCGCCGAAAAACAATGTTTTTGTCGCGTAAGGTGCGTGGCGCATTCTTAAATATTTCGGAGGAACTATGGAAGAAAATAAAAGCGCATTATCCCCGATCGTCTGGATTATTCTGGCGATTATCCTGCTGTGTTGCTGCTGCTGCGTGATCCTGGCCGCGCTTGGATACTATGGATACTCTTCAATCAGCAACCGGATAAGCACGACCCTGCCAGTATTTGTCAAAACCTACACAATTACTGAAATCCCTCTTGACACGAACTACCCTACGGATACTCCTGTTCCATCGTTGGTAGTGACTCCTGCGCCCCCGGCGGCATTGACCCGCGTCCCCGTCGACCAAATCTCAAACGATACGTTGACCACGCTGGAAGACAGCGTTGTCCCGGTCAATGACCTGCGCGACCTGGCCTGCCGCCTGGAAGACAAGTGCAGCATCCCCGAAACCGTCCCCAGCGGCCCCTTTACGACGGGCGCGAAGCAAAAGCTGTGGGTCAGCGACACCGATACCGCCAAAAGCTTCCAGATCGACGCCACCCTGCAATATGTCACTGCCCACGCCTATTTCTGGGTCGAGAACGGCGTCGACTTCAATATGGACGAAGCCAAAAAGCTGGTGGATGCTTTCGAGAATAAAATGTACCCCACCGACCGCGAGTTTTTCGGCAGCGAGTGGACTCCCGGCGTGGACAACGATGTGCATATTTACCTGGTCTATGCGCGCGGGATCGGCGGTTCCGTGGCCGGTTATTTCTCCTCGCCCGATGAATACAGCCCGCAGGCCTATCAATATTCCAATGCGCACGAGATGTTCGTCTTCAATGCCGATAATTCGGCGTTGTCCAGTCAATATACTTATGGCGTGCTGGCGCACGAGTTCCAGCACATGATCCACTGGAAACAGGACCGCAATGAGACCTCCTGGATCAATGAAGGCTTCTCGGAACTGGCGGTTTTGTTGAACGGCTACTATACCAGCGGCGCTGCCAGTGAATACACCAATAACCCGGACGTGCAACTCAACGATTGGGGGCCTGACCCCGGCACCAACGGCCCGCATTACGGCTCGGCTTTCATGTTCCTGGCCTATTTCCTTGACCGCTTTGGCAAGGAAGCCACGCAGCAGGTTGTGCATGACCAGCTTAACGGGTTCGAGAGCATCGACGATGTGCTCAAGAGCATCAACGCCAAAGACGGGGTTACAGGCCAGCCGGTCCGCGCCGATGACGTGTTCATGGATTGGGCCGTGACCAACTACCTGCTGGACGGCTCCGTCGGCGACGGGCGCTACACCTACAAGACCTACACCAGCCCTCCGCAGACGCACGATACCACTACCATTTCCAATTGCCCGGGCAATCTCTCCGGCGATGTGCATCAATACGGCGTGGACTATATCCACATTTCGTGCAGCGGCAAATACACGCTGCACTTCGAAGGCGATACGCAAACCGGGCTGCTGCCCGCCGACCCGAGTTCCGGCAAGTATGCTTTCTGGTCGAACAAGGGCGATGAATCGGACATGACCCTGACGCACGATTTCGACTTCAGCGGCGTATCCGCCCCGATCACGCTCCAGTACCAGACCTGGTACGACCTGGAGAAAGACTACGATTACGTCTTCCTGGAAGCTTCCACCGACGGCGGCAAGACCTGGCAAATCATCAAAACCCCGTCCTGCACCACCAGCAACCCTTCGGGCAATTCTTACGGCTGCGGCTATAACGCCAAATCCAGCGGCTGGATCAATGAAAAGGTCGACCTGGGCGCGTATGCCGGCAAGAAAGTCCAGGTCCGTTACGAATACGTGACCGACGCCGCCGTCAACGGCGAAGGCTTTATGCTCGACGACGTCTCCATCCCAGAAATCAAATATTCCACCGATTTCGAGAAGGACGACGGCGGCTGGCAGGCGGCGGGCTTTGTGCGCGTCGAAAACGTGCTGCCGCAGACCTTCCGCCTGGACTTGATCCTGAAAGGCAGCAAGACCACTGTCCAAACGATCACCGTCAACCCCGACCAGACCGCAGATATTACGCTTGACCTGGGCGGCGATACAACCGACGCCATCCTGGTCATCAGCGGGACGACGCGCTTTACGCGCATCGTGGGCGATTACAACATCACGATCAAGTAGCCCTTCGCCCCGGCAGGACTGTGCTCTATTCACCGAAGAAGTGCGCCATATGGCGCACTTCTTTTCGTAATCCCTTGACAAGAAACTATGAACTCGTATAATACTTATTGCGAAATTAGAAACTCGTTTACTACTTAATCTGATGAGCGTTCAAATGGCGGTTTTGGGCTTGAAACCAAAAGCGCCGGAACATCCGGGTTCACCGAAAGGAGCGTTAAATATATGATGTTATATCTTCGTTTGGCATGGCGTAATATCTGGCGGCATAAACGCCGCACCGTCATCATCGTCCTGGCGATGTCGTTAACGTTGGCAATGATGATGTTCTACGATGGATTGATCAACGGCTTCACCGACGCCATTTACGGCAATGCCGTGAAGGTGCTGGGAGGCAATATTCAAATCCACGCCCAAGGTTATCGCGCCGAGGCGAATTCAAACCCGCTGCTCCCGCTGGCTGACCCGTTGGCGGTGGTCAAAGCCGCGCAGGCGAATCCGCTGACGCTGGCTGCCACGCAGCGCATCACCACCGGCGGACTGGTTACCAGCCGCGAAGGCGCGTTTGCGGTGGGCATTATCGGCGTCGAGCCTGAAAAAGAAATGACGGTCAACATCATCGGGCAGAATGTCAAAAATGGCAGAAATCTCACCAGCGCAGACCTTGACAGCGTTTTGATTGGCAAAGGTCTGGCCGATGCGATGAGCGTCAATGTGGGCGACCGCATTACGATGGTGGGTAGCTCACAGCACCAGCAGATGCGCCAACGCACGATGACCATTGTCGGCATTTTCGACCTTGGCATGGCGGACATCGAGAAGCAAAGCGTTTACATCTCGCTTGGCGAAGCGCAAGCGCTCTACGGCGTGACGGGTTCCACCGAAGTGGCGGTCTTTCTCCAGCATATCGGTCAGGAAGGCGATGTTATCAACAGCATGAAGTCCGCCTTACCGTCCGGCTATGAAGTCGAATCATTCGAAGCGAATTACCCCGACCTGGCATCTGCCATTAACACCAAAAGCGGCGTGATGGACGTTTTTAGCATCATCATCATCGCCATCGCGGGTGTGGGCATTCTCAACCTGCTGCTGATGGCAGTGTATGAACGCACACGCGAGATTGGCGTGCTTGGCGCAATGGGACTCAAGCCCAGGCAAATTTCCTTATTGTTCGTTCTGGAGGGAATCATGATCGGGTTGGTCGGCGTCGCGGTGGGCATTGTCTTTGGGTTGGCGCTCAACGGCTACTTGATGAAAGTCGGACTGGATTTCGGCAACCTGTCCAGCGCGGCAAGTTATATGGCGTTGATGCAAAGCCGCGCTTATCCCACCTGGGGCCTCGAGAAGTTGCCCATGCGCGTCTCAATTATCTTGATTATCTCCGCGTTGGCGGCGCTTCTCCCCGCCGTTGAAGCCGGGCGGCGCGAACCTGCCGAAGCCCTGCATTTTGTATGAGGTGGTTTCGATACGGCGGCTGGTTGAGTGTTCCGAAGGAACGTACACTTGCACCGCCGCCTACTCAACCACCGAAAGAGAGAAATATATGACACAAATTTTCAAAATGGCTTTCCGCGATTTAGGTCGCAACCGCCGCCGCAGTTTCTTTTCCGCGCTGGCGGTGGCTATTGGACTTGCGTTACTGATTCTAATGGCGTCTGTGATCGCCGGTGAGATGGGCAGCGCGCTTGAGTCTGCCATCCGGCTTTCCAGCGGACATATCCAAATCCGCGCGGCGACTTACGACGAAAACAAATCGAGTCTCAAATGGGCGGATCTGGTCGAGAACCCGGACCAGATTGCCAGCCAGATTGCCGCCTTCCCCCAGGTCAAAGCCGCGACGCCGCGTCTGTACGCCAGCGGATTCCTTTCGTCGGGGAGTCAATCGGCAGGCGCGCGCATCACGGGCATTGACCCATCGTCGCCCGCGAGCGACCCATACCGCGAAGGCGTCATCGGCGGGAGTTACCTCAGCCCCGATGACCGCGATGCGGTGTTGATCGGCCAACCGATGGCGGCGAAGTTGAACTTGAAAGTCGGCGACAACGTCAGCCTTTCGCTCAATACTGCCGACGGCACCGTGCAAGAGCAGACCTTTACCGTGAAGGGCATCTACACCACCAACACGTATGGTTTTGATAGTGTCACGGTCTTCCTGCCGCTGGCAAAAGCGCAGGCGATGACGCAAACAGCGAACCATGCCAGCACGGTTTTTATCCTGCTCCAGGACACTTCGCAGACTGATGCTGTGGTGTCTGCGATCAAAAAAGTTCCCGCAAACTTGCAAATCAAGACGTGGAGTCAATTAAATGCTTTGTTCGTGGATTATGAGTCCATGGCGCAAAGTTACATTGGGATCTTCTACCTGATTATCCTTGCCATCACCGCTTCGGTCATCATCAACACGCTGATCATGTCAGTCTATGAACGCACGCGCGAGATTGGCATTCTCTCCGCTGTCGGCATGCGCGGCGGGCAGATTATGAGCTTGTTCCTGGCCGAATCCTTCCTGCTGGCGATCGGCGGCGTGATCATGGGATTGGTCCTTGGCGTGATTGGCGTTTACCTTTTCAACATTAACGGATTCTACATTGGCAACATGGGGCTGACCGGCATGTTAATCACCGACACCATCCATGCCAAGTTGACCTTGAACGACACAATCAGCGTGACCATTATGACTTTTGTGGTCACGATCCTGTCTGGACTTTACCCGGCATTCACTGCTTCCCGCATGGAGCCGGTCGCTGCCTTGCGCGCAGAAAAATAATAAAAAACGAAGACCCGAAAGGTCTTTGAGACCTTTAGGTCTTAAGGAGAATAAAATGGAAGTCGTAAAAGTCGAAAACGTAACTCGTGTCTATAAAGTCGGCGCTGTGGAAACGCGCGCGCTGCAAGGCGTCAACCTGTCCATCGAAAGCGGAGAGTTCACCACGCTCGTCGGCCCTTCCGGTTCGGGCAAGACCACGCTCCTGCAAATGATCGGCTGTCTCGACCAGCCGACTTCGGGGCGCGTCTTCGTGGACGGGAAAGACGTCACCACGCTGAACCGCAACCAGCGCGCCGATATGCGCAAAGGCCACATTGGCTTTATTTTCCAGTTCTTTGCGCTGATCCCCACCTTGAGCGCCTACGAAAACGTCGAAATGCCGCTGCTCCTGACGAATCACGGCTCCTCCGAACGCCGCGAGCGCGTCATGCATTTGCTCGACGCGGTTGGACTGGCCGACCGGGCGAATAACCGTCCCGACCAGATGAGCGGCGGCCAGCAGCAGCGCGTGGCGGTTGCCCGCGCCCTGGCGACTCAACCGGCCCTGGTCCTGGCCGACGAACCCACCGCCAACCTCGACACTGCCAACGGCGAACAAGTCATGGAAATCATGGCGAAATTGAACAAGGAAACCGGTGTGACCTTTATCTTTGCCACGCACGACTCGCGCGTCATCAAGTTTGCCAGGCGCGTTATCACCCTGCGCGATGGTCTCATCGTTGAAGATAGTCTTGCGAAAAAGTAGGGACACAGGTGACTGTCGCTTGAGTGACAGTCACCTTCTTTAAAAT
>JBARBA010000594.1:0-6758 GCA_049792555.1 Anaerolineales bacterium | reverse complement strand
ACAGAAATCCGTTCTGATCCGTGAATCCGCGACAAAGTCCGTTGACAGAAATCCGTTCTGATCCGTGAATCCGTGACAAAGTCCGTTGACAGCATCCGTTCTGATCCGCGAATCCGCTACAAAGTCCGTTGACGGAAATCCGCTGACGAGCCGTGGATCTGCGACAAAGTCTGTTGACAAAAATCCGCTCCAATCCGCGAATCCGTGACAAAGTCCGTTGACAGCATCCGTTCTGATCCGCGAATCCGCTACAAAGTCCGTTGACGGAAATCCGCTGACGAGCCATGTCCAATGTCTGTACGATACTGCATCCCATCAAACGAAACCGACTTGATCGCCCCATAAGCCGCCTCCAGCGCTTCGCGGATGCTGCCGCCCCAACCCGAAACGCACAAAACCCGCCCCCCCGCTGTGACGACGTTGCCGTCGACCAGTTTCGTCCCAGCATAGAAGGCGTAGGCGTTCGCGCTGATAACGTCCAGGCCACTGATTTCGTAACCGCTGGGATATTTGCCGGGGTAGCCGGCCGAAGCCAGCACCACACAGGCCGCCGCGCCGTCCTTCCAGCGGATGTCAACGTCCACCAGACGGCCATCGGCGCAGGCTTCGAAAATATCGAGAATGTCAGAATTCAGCAGGGGCAGGATGACCTGGGTCTCCGGGTCGCCAAAGCGACAGTTGAACTCGATCACGCGCGGGCCATCGGCAGTCAACATCAGCCCGGCGTACAGCGCCCCGATGAAGGGACGCCCTTCGGCGCGCATCCCGTCCACAGCCTTTTGCAGGATGCTGCGGGTCAGTTCCGCCGCCATCTCCGGCGGGCAGACCGGGACGGGGGCGTAAGCGCCCATCCCACCGGTGTTCGGGCCGCGGTCGCCGTCAAAGACACGTTTGTGGTCCTGGGCGGGGATCATCGGGCGGGCCACATTCCCGTCGCAAAAAGCGATCAGCGAAACTTCCGGGCCGCTGATACGCTCTTCGATGACAACTTCGTCGCCCGCCGCGCCAAACTCATGATCGAGCATTACCTGCCGTAGCGCGGATTCGGCGTCGGCGGCGCTTTCGGGAATGATGACGCCTTTGCCCGCCGCCAGCCCGGAGGCCTTGATCACCACCGGATAATCCACCGCGCGCAAATGGCTTAACGCCGCGTCGAAGTCGGTAAAGGCTTCATAACGCGCGGTGGGAATGCCATGCCGCAACATGAAAGCCTTCGAAAAAACTTTGGAGGCTTCGATCTCTGCCGCCGCCTTCGACGGGCCAAAAACCTTGAAACCGGCAGCGCGCAGGTCGTCGCCAAGACCCACTGCCAGCGGGCCTTCGGGACCGACCACCACCAGATCAATGGCTTTTTCTTTACAGAACTGCGCCAACCCGGCATGGTCATCTACCTTGATGGCAACGTTCTCCCCCAGCGCGGCAGTCCCCGGATTGCCGGGAGCGATATAGAGTTTGGTCAGTTTTGATGTTTGGGCGGCCTTCCATGCCAGCGCATGTTCACGTCCGCCAGAACCGATGATGAGTACTTTCATAAAAACAACTCCCTTTTACTGATTACTGAACACTGTTCACTGAACACTGGAATCTTATGCAATCCCGCGCTCGAAGCCCGTCTTGGCATTCATCAAATCCACCGGGATGGGATACTTGCCGGTAAAGCAAGCCTGGCAATAACCGTCGGTGCGGCCAACGGCGCGCATCATGCCGTCCAACGAAAGATACGTCAGGCTGTCTGCGCCGACGAACTTGCAGATCTCATCCACCGTGCGTTTGTGGGCGATCAAAGTCTCGGAGACGCCCATATCCACCCCCATGAAACACGGATGAGTGATCGGCGGGCAGGTGATGGCAATATGGACTTCCCTGGCCCCGGCGTTGCGCAGCAGCTTGATCAGCGGCCCGGTGGTATTGCCGCGCACAATCGAGTCGTCGATCATAATCACACTCTTGTCGCGCACGTTGTCGTTGATGACGTTAAACTTCAACGCCACACCGCGCTTGCGCAGCGAATCGGTCGGCTCGATGAACGTCCGCCCGACGTAACGATTTTTGACAAAGCCATCGTTATACGGGATGCCCGCAGCGTGTGAAAACCCAATCGACGCCGGGATGGCCGAATCGGGGACGGGGATGACCACGTCGGCTTTGATATTCACCTCGCGGGCCAGTTCCTCGCCCAGGCGTTGGCGCACGCGGTGGACGCTGCGTTCGTCCCAGACGTGGTCAGGCCGGGCAAAATAGATGAATTCAAATACACAGCGCGCCTGCGGGCTGACCGGTTCCATCGCCTGATGGATGATTAAAGCTTTGTCAGAGAGAGTCACGATTTCGCCGGGTTTAATCTCCCGGATCATGTCGCAGCCCAAAGTCTGGAGCGCGCCGCTCTCCGAGGCAACGGCGCTGCCGCCGGAAGGCAGAGTCCCCACACTCAACGGGCGGAATCCCCATGGATCGCGGACAGCGTAGACACAATCCCGGGTCAAAATCGCCAGCGAGTAGGCGCCCTGCCATTGTTTCATACAATCCTGGATGCGTTCGCTCCAAGTCGCGCCATGCGCGCGGGCCAGCATCATGGTCATCACTTCCGAGTCCGACGACGACGACAAGCCCACGCCGTCACGCAAGAGTTGGTCGCGCAGTTCGCCAGAGTTGACAAGGTTGCCGTTGTGCGCCAGCGCCAGCGGGCCGTGCATGGTCTCGATCATGAACGGCTGGGCGTTGCGCATACTCGAAGAGCCGGTGGTGGAATAGCGCGTGTGCCCAATGGCGTAGTGACCAACCAGACGCGCAAGACTTTGGGGATTGAAGACGTTTGAGACCAGCCCAATATCCTTGTACATCGACATGGTATTGCCGTTTGACACGGCAATGCCCGCCGCCTCCTGTCCGCGATGCTGGAGCGCAAACAGCCCAAAGAAAGCCATGCGCGAAACGTCTTCATTGGGAGCAAAGATACCCACCAGGCCGCACTCTTCGCGCGGGCGGTCAAAATCATCGTCCAGGAACGCCACATCGTTTATAGGCATACTTGTTTTACCTCGATCATGGGGGGCAGGCCGCACAAATGCGCCAATACGGCTTCCGGCGCTTCCGAATCCAGATTGATAAAAGAGAAAGCCGTGCCGCCGGGTTTATCGCGTCCCAGGCGGTATTCGGCAATATTCAGCCCCGATTCTCCAAGCAGCGAGGCCACCTGTCCGACCACGCCGGGTACATCGTGGCTTTTGACGACCAGCATAAAACCTTCGGGCAACACGTCCATCGGGATGTCGTCCAGCCGCACGATGCGCGGTCGGGAACCCGTCGGCAGCGCGCCGGCGATCAGGCGCTTTTCGTTCGCTGCAACGACCTGGCAAACAACCACGTTTGCATATTCTTCCACGCCGGGAAACATGGCCTGATGCACACGCAAGCCGCGTTCGTTCGCCAGGTACGGGGCATTAACGTAATTGACAACCTCGCCAAGCACAGGTGTGAGCAAACCTTTGAGCAAGGCCACCGTCAATGATTTGGCATACGGTCTAATCTCTTCGCCGCGATAATTCACCGCAACCTGCATCCCACCGGCGGGGATGGTTTTGCCGCCCATCAACTGCATTTGCAGCGAGCCAATCTTCTCAGCCAGCAGCATAAAAGGCGCAAGCTGGTGATAGTCCTCGTCATCGGCAAAAGGCAGGTTGACCACATTATGATAACCCACACCGCGCAGCACATCCAACACCTGGCGCGCAATGCGCAGGGAGACATCATGCTGCGCCTCGTAGGTGGATGCGCCCAGGTGCGGCGTCGCCACGACGTTGGGCAGTTGGATCAAAGCTGCGGACGCCCCGGTAGGTGGTTCCGTTTGATAAGCATCGAGCGCCGCCCCGGCGATGTGCCCCGTTTTCAGGGCCTCCAGCAGCGCTGATTCGTCCACCAACCCGCCGCGCGACACGTTGACCAACCGCGCGCCCGGCTTCATGAGCGCGATCTGTTCCGCGCCAATCATGCCGCGCGTTTCGTCGGTAAGCTGGCAATGCAGGCTGACAAAATCGGCCAGCGCCAGCAAACTTTCAAGCTGCTCCACCAGTTCCACGTGCAGGGCGTTGGCAATGTCATACGGGACGTAGGGGTCAAAAGCCACAAGGCGCATCCCAAAGGCATGCGCGCGGGCCGCCACCCGCCGCCCAACGCGACCCAGCCCCACCAGCCCAAGCGTCTTGCCTTCGAGATGGGTCCCCATGAATTCCAGGCGTTCCCATTTGCCTGCGCGCAAAACAGCGTTCGACTGCGGGACTTTGCGACACAGCGCCAGCATCAACGCCAGCGTCATCTCAGACGCCGCGATGGCGTTGGCTTCGGGGATGTTCATCACCATCACCCCGGCCCTGGTCGCCGCCTGCACATCGACGTTTTCCAGCCCAACGCCGGCGCGCGCCGCCACTTTCAGCGAAGCCGCTGCCGATGCAAAAAAGTCCGCGTCCAGGGCGGTGCCGCTGCGCGTGATGACGGCGTCGTAGCCCACAATGCGCTCACGCAACGCCGCAGCAGACAAACCATATTCCACATCCACCCGCACATCTTTTTTAGCGCGCAACATTTCAGGCCCACCGGTATAAATATCATCTGTGATTAGAATTTTGAAGGTCATGGATTAATTTCCTGTTTGGGCAAATCTGTTGGGGCGAGGACAAGCCCCGCCCCAACATCATTCACCGAATATTTCAAGGCCATCCGCATCGGTGTGCGCTCGCAAAACCCGATTGCGGTATGCCTCGCTTTTAAACAAAACCCGTTCCTGCTCGATTTCACGGCAACCGGCTTTCAGCACAGAAGCAGAAACGTCCTTCAGCTTTTGCCCGGCGCTGCGCGAAAGCGCCAGCGGCAAGATGGCTGCCAGCCCCGGCCCTTCGACAAAGACGTCCGCGCCATCCACCACCGCCTGGCGGCGGGCAATCCCGCCAAAACCGACAAACAAACTGACCGTGTCGCGCGTCGCCAGGTCTGTCGAGCCGTCGCCGACCATCATGGCGCGCGTCCCCTCGCTCAAAGCGCGCACCACCGTGATTTTGCCGCTCGATTCTGCCAGCGGGGAGGGCGCAAAGGCCAGGTAACGCTCGTCCGGGTTGCCGGAGTAACGGTGAAGGGGATAATCCCACCACTGCCCCTGGAACGGATCCATCTCCACTTCCACTGCAAAGACATTCGCCGCCGGGATTTTCAGGTAGCTGGCCAGGTCTAGCACGGCTGCCTTCAAGCCGCCGCTGACGATGAACACTTCCACCCCGGCCTCTTGCAGCGCGGCAACCACTTCCACCGCTCCGTGTACCAGCCTGCGCCGGTAAATGCGCCCCACACGCACCAGTTCGGCGCGCGTCGGCTGGAGAAGTTCCAACCGCGCCGCATAAACTTCTTCGAGCGGCACCAGGCCGTCCATCGCCCGGCGGGTCAGTTCGGCGATGTGCTCCGTCTGGCCTTTCAGGGCAGCAAGTTCGTCAATGCCCTCCACCGCCGTCAGCGTGGAATCGCAGTCAAAGATAACGCGTTGAAAACCGAGGTGGCGTCCGATCATAGAAAATAGAGATCAGAGAACAGAGAGTAGTAAGAGCCTGGGTTTCCTGCTCTCTGCTCTCTTCTGTTCATCCGATATATCATCTCAATAACTGGTGGTTGAGTAGGTGGCGGTGTTCTTCCGCCGCCGTATCGAAACCACCGATGCCATCCAATCATCTAATATCCTTATCGTCAGCCAAAATTTTATCGGCCTGTTTCTTCTGGAAGGCGGCCACCGCAGCTTTGATTTCGGCGTCGAACTGGCCGAACATCTTCGCCGCGAACAGCGCCGCGTTGACGGGTTCCAGCACAAGGGCCGGGGCCACGCCCGAAGGCATGCGCAGCGACGAATACACATCCGCGCCGCCGAAGGAATCGCTGGGCGGCGGACAGGCGATCACCGGCGCGCTGACGGCCCCGTCGGTGAAACCGCTCAGGGCGTTGCTGCGCCCGGCCACCGTGATGTAGACCTTCGGGCGCGGATCGGCTTCATACTCGCGCAAAATCGCCAGCGCGTGCTCCGCCGTCTTGTGCGCCGAGCCGATGCGCAGGGCGCTTTCGATGCCAAACTGCTTGCAGGCTTCGGCAATTTTGTTGCAGTGGTCGAGATCGGCTTTCGATCCCATTAAGATGACGGCGAGGGGTTTCATAAGATTTTCTCCTAAGATTTAGAAATAAAAACATTTGCTTCGATTTCCCGCCCCAATTTCGAATCTATGATAATGACAACGGCTGCCATTTAAAGTAATCAGCTATGGTTTCAGAAACATCACCCAGCAATCTCCAGGTTGCCCATAGACCGCCCAAAAGACCTATGCCAAGAGCAATTGCCAGGTTCAAAAATGTTGTGGATTGATTTGGATGTAAATCATACCCGAAACCGAACGCGGGTTGGGCGAATACAACAAGAAGTGTACATATGCCACTAATTAGCGCTCCTACCAAGAACCCCCTTTTCCCTTCAAGCGAGTCATGATTCCAATCATGATAAAACCACAGGTGACGATAAAGCCACAAATTCAAAATAGCTCCGCCAATAGCACCCAAAATTATAGCTGGAATTACTGCAAAGAAAAGCGCATAAATGATCGCAATGACCGTCCCCCATGCTATTGAATCGGCGTCAGATATTCTGGAGAAAAAAACGGTATGCATGTAACAAGAGAAACAAATCGCTCCAATGGCTCCTGCTTTTTCCCCTTTGCGAACGCCACGCCACATAATAG
>JBARBA010000593.1:0-1792 GCA_049792555.1 Anaerolineales bacterium | reverse complement strand
CCATGACAGCCTGCCCGCCGTAAGTGATGATTCGATCTTCCATAAGTTACCTCACTCTAACGTCTAAAATCTAACGTCTGAAATCTATAAATTGAAAAAGAAATGGATCAAGGCATCGATGCCTTTGTACCAGGTGGGCAGGTGCTGCTTTTCGTTGGGCGCGTGCAGGTTGTCGTCGGGCAGGCCAAAGCCGGTGAGGACTGACTCGATGCCCAACATGCTCTGCATCTGCGCCACCACCGGGATCGAGCCGCCCTCGCGCCGGAACAAAGGCTTGCTGCCCCAGACTGTTTCCAGCGCATTGGACATGGCCTGCACTGCGGCGCTGTTGCGGTCTGAGATGGAGGCAGGCCCTCCATGCATGTTAATCAGTTCCCAGCGGATGGTCTTGGGCGCGTTCTGCTCCAGGTAGCTTTGCAGCGACCGGTAAATTTTCTCCGGGTCCTGGTCAGGCACCAGGCGGCAGGTAATTTTGGCCATGGCTTGCGCCGGCAGGACGGTCTTTGTCCCTTGCCCGGTAAAACCCGAAAGCATTCCGTTGATTTCAAGGGTCGGGCGCGCGCCGACGCGTTCAAGCGGCGTATATTCGGCCTCGCCCCACAGCATCAGGACGCCGGTCATCTCCATGAAGTGCTCCGCGTCCATCGGCAGGCGGGCGAACTCGGCGCGTTCCTCGGCGCTCAACGGGCGCACGTCGTCGTAAAAGCCGGGCAGTAGCACAGCGCCATTGGCGTTGTGCATCCCGGCGATCAATTCGGCCAGCGCCACAGCCGGGTTATGCACCACGCCGCCAAACATCCCCGAATGCAGGTCGCTCGACGGCCCGTAGACGCGCACTTCGAAGGCTGCCAGCCCGCGCAGGCCGTAGGTAATGGTGGGATATTGCATCCCGATCATCCCGGCGTCGGGGTTGAGGGCGGCGTCGGCCTTGAGCAGGTCTTTGTGGTCGAGGATAAATTGATCCAGGGAGGGCGAGCCGATCTCTTCTTCCCCTTCGAGGAGGAATTTGACGTTAACCGGCAGGTCTCCCGTTTTGACAATCGACTCCAGCGCGCTGAAGACGGCCACGTCCTGAGCCTTCATGTCCGATGTGCCGTGGCCATACACGTTTTCGCCGCGCACCGTCGCCTCGAACGGGGGGGACTGCCACAGTTCAATCGGGTCCACCGGCTGGACGTCGTAATGACCGTAGACCAGCACCGTCGGCTTGCCGGGCGCGCCCAGCCATTCTCCGTAGACCACCGGAGGCCTGCGGTCGGCATGACGGCCACTTTTTCCATGCCGAGCGATTCCAGGCGCGCCGCGATCCACCCGGCGGCGCGCTGCACATCGGCTTTGGCTTCGGGGTCGGTTGAAATCGATGGAATTGCAACCAACGCTGCCATGTCGTTCAAGAATTCCGTTTGATGCTGGCTGGCGTAATCGAGCGCAGCCTGACGATGGTCGGTCATTTTAATCTCCAAAAAATGCGGCGCACATCTGTGCGCCGCAAATTGTATCAGTTTTACCGTTCCCTGCGTATATGTATTATCGTATCATCTCAATATTCTGGAAAATTGTTGTCAGGATGTGGTTTCGATATGGCGGCGAAATGACATCGCCGCCTACTCAACCACCGATTATTGAGAAGTAAGTATTATCGTACCGCGCGGACTATGGGGCATCCTGGTTGCGGCTCGTCACCAGATACCAATTCGAAATGGTCAGGAAGCGGTCGCTTGGGTCGAACAGGGCCGGCATTTGCACGCCAAAAACCTGACGGGCTACTCCATAAGTATAGACGGGAAAATAG
>JBARBA010000592.1:0-3993 GCA_049792555.1 Anaerolineales bacterium | reverse complement strand
GTGACGTGGAAGCCGTGATTGAGTTGAACAGTAACCTGGGGTTGCTGCAATTGGATCGTGGTTACACTGACGAGGCCAGACATTATTTGGAAGAAGCGCTGAAGCAGTCGCAAGAAATTGGGCACAGCTTCTATATTGCCCTGGCCAACCACCATCTCAGCCTGCTGTTCAATGCCACAGAAGACTGGCAAAGCGCCCTGGCTTACAGCTTGCGCGGCGAGGATTTGTTCAAGAATCTGGGCGAAAAAGCCAATTTGGTGGATGTTTATTTCAACCAGGGTTGTATTTATCTGGGGATGCACAACCTGGAAGAAGCAGCGGTGTGCGGAGAACAAGCTTTGGATTTGCTTACTACGCTTACGCCGAATGCGCAAACGGAGGACAAAGGGCACGCTTTACGTTTATTGGGCGACCTGGCTCTGGCCGAAAAGAAGCTTGAGACGGCCAAAAAACTGTATCGAGAGGCCGAACAGGTTTTCGATGCGGTTGGCAACCCTCTGGAGCGGGGGCGATTGCTGGTTAGTCTGGCGCGTTTGGCGGCGGCCGAATCAAACAAGGCGCTGGCAAAGTCCCGTTTGACGCTGGCGCAGAAGTTATTCGAGCAGCTTGGCGCTCGTCTTGATCTGCGCAAGCTCAAGGACCTCAAAAAAGAATTAAGGTAAACGCCCTCACCGCGTTATCCACAGATTACGCAGATGACGCAGATAGAAACGGCAAAAGATTTAAAAAATCTCCCGAAGGGACGCCGGGACAGGTGTGCGGTTAAATCTTTTCCGGCTTGTCCGGGTTAGGGTGGAAAGATTGATCCTGTTCCGTTCGCAAAACCCAAAGCAACCATAAAAAATCCCCGGTTTCGTAAAGAAACCGGGGATTTTTACTCGGTCACGGTTTAAGGATCCTGTAGGAAGTAGGAGATCGTGGCATTGGTAATGCTGGCATCCGGGCTGATACCCTCGATGAAATTGGCAACGAAAGCGGGTTGTGCTATGACAGATCCCGCCCAGGGTTCAGCGCCTGACCAGGCCCCGTGCGACCCGCTCCAGGCAGTGTACCCGCCCGACCAGGCTCCGTGAGAACTGCTCCAGGCTCCGTGCGACCCGCTCCAGGTAGTGTACCCGCTAGACCAGGCGCCGTGCGACCCGGACCATGCGCCATGCGACCCGGACCACGCGCCATATAAGCTGCTCCACGCGCCGTGCGAACTGCTCCACGCGCCGTGTGAGCCGTCCCAAGCGCCATATTTTCCAGTCCAATTGTTGAATGGATTGAGCAGCCGGTACGTGCCTGTGGTTTTATCGTAATAGGAGTACCCCTCGTAATGGATTCTCCCGGCAAGATCGGCCTGGATATCCATGCCCTGGTTGGCGCTGCCCGTGACGTTTGCAAAGACGGCGTCAGGAGCATTTGCGCGGCCTGAACCTTGCTGCCACATGCTGTAGGTTGCATCGGTAGCGGCGGCGTTTACCCAGGGGAGGGCGGTATAGGTCAAGCGCAGTTTGACCTGGTTGGGAGTGAGCGCCGGGTTTTTCGAAATGACCAGCGCCGCAATGCCAGAGACGACCGCGGTTGCCTGTGAGGTGCCGGCCAGTTTGAAATAGGATTTTTTAATCCAATTATCCGGGTATTGTGTCACCAGGTAAGAGTCGGCTGGCACAACGGAAACCATGTGCGCACCTGGAGCAATCAGGTCGGGCTTGACAAAACCATCCAGCGTAGGGCCGGCCGCCGAAAATGGGGTTATGTAGTCGTCACTCCAATCAGCCGGGGTAAAGTTATCGGTGAAGGCGCCAACTGTGACAACGTAAGGGTCATTCCCCGGGACACTGATGGACATTGGCTCCGGGCCGTCGTTGCCTGCCGCCACAATCACCGTGAGGCCGCTGGCCCAAGTTTGGGTCACAGCCTGGTCGAGCGGATCAGCCCAATAGGGCGATTGCGCTGGCGCGACCAAAGAGAGATTAACAACGCGGATGTTATAGATCGCCCGGTTTTTGATGACCCACTGGAGACCCAAAATAACAGTCTCGTAGGTACCGACGCCGCTTGCGTTCAGAACGCGCACGCCAACCAGGTCTACACCCGGAGCGACGCCGTTCCAATCGCCATCTGCGCCTTGCTGGCTGTTGGCGATGATCCCGGCGACGTGCGAACCGTGTCCATTGGGATCATTGGGTTTTTTACTATCGTCGACAAAGTCTTTCCAGGCCACAATGCGGGGCTTATTGTCTGTGCCCTTCTCCAGACCGGTGATTTTACCCAGGCCGGTGTCGAGAACGGCCACGGCCACATTCGAACCAATCACGCCGCCTTGCCAGACCAGGTCTGCGCCCACCACGTTTGGATAATCAGTGTTGGGTATGTCTTTTGGATTATCATTACTTTGACTGCCATTGCCCAGGGTGTTGTTATCGCTTGAGTTGACAGTGCTGTTGAGGGTGATTGCCACGATGCCTTTTTCGAGCCGCAATTGGCTAACCCCATCAGCAGAAAGCAGTGCTCCAACGGCGCGAATAATCTCGAGGTGTGATGTAATTGTGCCGCCATGTTTTTCGACCAATTGGGCAGCCAACTCAGTTGTGGTAGCCTGGACGATATAGGACTGTTTGGGCGCCGCTGTGGCTGACGCTCCCCCCCCTATCAAGCTAATCAATATTCCCAAGATGGCTATAACCATCATGGTGCGTAACAGGTGCGAAAATCTTTGCTTTTGCATGGTTTCCTCCGATTGATTCTGGTGAAACAAACAGGCTTGGCACAATAGCCAAGCCCGCAAGACATGCAAAACAATTGTCTCGACTTCGGCGGCCTGGCAATCGTGACCGATTTCTCGGCTTTAGACCCGTGGCTTTGCGTCGCCGATTTTCATCGGCTTTGCCTTTTCGGTTTTCTTTACATTAACAGTGTAGCACTCTTTGAAAGAGTTACAAGCTTTTTTGCGAAACTGATAACTGTGATGTAACAGATACCATTTTACGATAACGGCAGCGTGAAATTGAAAGCCAACCCACCCGGCAAATTCTCTGCCCAAATGGCGCCGCCGTGCGCCTCGACCATGCCCTTGCAGATCGAAAGTCCCAGGCCCGCGCCGGTCACCCGCTCCGACGGGTTGATGCGGTAAAACTTGTCGAACATCCTTTCCAGATCGGCCTCGTGTACCGGCATGCTCTGGTTCGTCAGCCGCACCTGCAAAGTGTGCGCGTCTTTCCGGGTTGCCGTAATCCTGATCGTCGAGCCGGGCGGCGAATATTTCATGCTGTTGGTCAGCAGGTTGGCAAAGACCTGCTGCATCTGCACGAAATCCACGTTGACCAGCGGCAGGTCGTCGTGTACGTCCACCTCGAGCGTGTAAGCTTGCAGCGACTTGCGCATCCGTCCGCGCGCGGCGCTGACGATTTCACTGAGCATATTGGGCTTTTTCTGCGGCGCGAGCGCCCCCGCCTCGATGCGCGACATATCCAGCAGGTTGCCGACCAGCACGTTGAGATGGTCGATCTCCTCTTCTACAGTGGTCAATAGCTCGGCGCGCGCCTCCGATTCCCATGCCACCTCGCCCGAACGCAGGCTGCTGACCGAAGCCTTAATGGCCGCCAGCGGCGAACGCAGTTCATGCGAAACCGACGAGAGCAGCGACGACTTGAGCCGGTCGCTCTCCTCGACCACCCTGGCCTGGCGCGCTGCGTCCGTCAGGCGCAGGCGTTCGATGGCCAGCGCGCCCTGGCTGGCGAAGATTTTCAACAGGCGCTGCTCCGCCTCGCTGATCGGCTTGCGCGCGCGCCACAAACGGATTTCGCCGATCAACCCGCGTGCGCTTTCCAGCGGCTCCACCAGGGGGGCAACGGGCGCGTCTTCGGGCAGTGAAATGCCGCTCGAAAGCAGGACCGGTTGCGGGTCGGTTTCGAGCAGCACCTCGGCCCGGTCGAGGCGCAGGGTCTGCTCCACCTTTTCGATCAATATGCGCGCCGTCGTTTGTTCTTTCTGACTCCCGGCCAGCAG
>JBARBA010000591.1:0-2619 GCA_049792555.1 Anaerolineales bacterium | reverse complement strand
CGTTGTACATTTTTCACCTCTTTCGCATTATAGCGTTCAACTTGTGCTTGCGAGGTGCCATATGTCACCATATATGTTCTATTTCGTACTGGCTGAGAAGTTACCCCGCACACCCAGGTTCAGGTGTGACTTGGAGGGCCTCCCTTTTGGGGAAGGCCCTCCTCGGGGACTTGGGATGTGGGCAGGGTTAGGGTTTTGTCAGGACGGGCGCGCCGTTGCAGGTCACTTCACCGAGCTTGGCGAGCACCTTGACACGAATGGCGTCGGGCAGTACGGCGTAGCCGAGTTTCCCGGCGCGGGTTGCGGCGGTGGCATCGGTCAAAGACCAGGTGATGTATTGGAGCAGCTTGGCGGCCTTGACGCAGTCAGTCATGCTGGTGGTGTGCAGGATCAGGTAGGTGTAGCCGGTGATCGGCCAGGAACCATCGCCCGCGCCATCCACGATGGTGGCGGTCAGTTTGTCGGTGAAAGCGTTGGCGCCATCGGTCATGTCGGAAGCAATGCTGGCAGCGTTGGCGGTGACTTTCTTGCCGGCTTTGTTGATCAGGTCGGCGAACGACAGGCTGTTGGAGACGGCATAGGAGATTTCCACATAGCCGATGGAGTTCGGGGTGCCAACTACAACGGCAGCCACGCCCGCATTGCCCTTGCCGCCCACGCCGTTGCCGGCCTTGTCGACGGGCCATTCAACGGATTGAGCGCCGCCGGCGGTCCAATCCTTGCTGAAGGAAGTCAGCGACTTGGTGAAAATTTCGGTCGTGCCGGAACCATCCGAGCGGTGTCCGACGGTAATCTGGGCATCCGGCAGGTAATCCTTCAGGCCGGGGTTCAGGGCCACGATGGCGGGATCGTTCCACTTCTTGATCTTCGCATTGTAGATGTCCACCAGGGTCTGGCGGTCGAGGATCAGCTTGGGCAGGGGCGCGGCGGTTGCGGGAGCAACAGGCGTCGGCATGGGCTTGAAGGCGATGTTATAGATGACGACCACGGCGCTGGCGACCATCGGGTACATTTGCAGGTCTTTGCCGGCGGTGTAATCGGCGTCGGCCAACAGCGAGTCGGAACCGGCGAAATCGACGGTGCCATCGACGATGGCTTTCTTGCCGCCGCCGGAGCCGATGCCCTGGTAGTTGATGGCCACAGCCGGGTCGACGTACTGGTAGGCGTAGGTCCAGTCGGTGTAGAGCGGCAGCGGGAAGGTTGCGCCGGAGCCGGTGATCTGGACGGAGCCGGGGGCCATGGCAGTCGGCATTTCAGGGCCGGGGGTGGATGTGATTTCGACGGGGACGACCTGGGTTACAACCTGGGTCTGGACAACCGTCACGGTTTCAGGCGTGGCGGGGGCGCCGCAGGCGCTCAACAACATGCTGGCGACAACCAGTGCGGCCAAAACGATAAACAGATTCTTACGCATTTTTTCTTCTCCTGTTGAATAAAGTTTGCTCGGCGAGCAAGGTAAATTTATCACCCGGCTGTTAAGGACAAGAGAAGGCCTGTTTAACGTTTGGTTAACGATTGGCAATGGGGCCTTACGAAAAAGTCGATTCAATTCCTCGGTAAGCCTGCCAGGCCGCGCTTTTTTTGTTTTCCATGGCCTGCACCATGCGGCTGGCAAAAACCTGCGCGGTGTCTTTTTCGGTTTTGTTGAACGGGGAGTGGGTCAAGCGCCCCAGCGACAGGATGCCCGTTAAATTCCAATCGCCGATGAGCGGCGCGCCCAGCCATGAGCGCAGGTTGCGCATATCGCCGAAGCATTCCCAATCCTGGACGGTGTTGACATCCGAAAGACAGACCGCCTGACCGGTTTCGCGCATCACCCGGTAAATCTGGCTGTCCTGGATCTGGTTGGCCGCGCCGTTTGCGCCGCCCCAACCGATGCCTCGCCGGGCAACGTATTCCATGCGGTTGCCTTTTTGCATCAGGACGGCAGCCTGGTGGTAGGGGACCACGTGCGAGAGCAATTCCAGGGCCGAAAGCAGCATTTCGTCGGTGGAAGTTTTGGCCGCGATCAACTTTTCGAGCTGCTCCAGTTTTCCAACGGTATCTGCGATATTGGCTACCAGCCGCGATTGCGCCAGGAGCATGACGTGCATATCCACCAGGCGCGTGTCACCCAGTTCTTCATCCCTGACCACCACCGGGTCATAGACCGTGTGGTAAGGCCTGGCAAGCGCCATGCGGACGGCGTCCTCGATGCGGGTCTGGGCGGGGATGAGCAGCGCTTCGGCTTTCAAGGCTTCTCCCAGCCTGGAAACCGGTTTGTGTAAATACAATTCCACGCCATATTGGTGGCCGAGACGTTCGAAGATTTTGGCGCGCGAAATCACGCTGACCTGCCTGCCGATCAGCATGACGCCGGGCAGGTCGGGCCTGCGCTCCAGTTTTTGGACGACAACGTCCAACCTCTCGTCCGGAGAAACCGTAAAGCTATGGCCGGGTAAATCGCCTACGCACACCGGGATAAGCGCTTCCACTGAAAACGGGTATTCATTTGAAACTTGCATCATGCCCTCCAATTCCATGCGCCGGGGATTTGCCCCAGCGTGACGGTTGATTTCTGCTTTGAAAAATCTTTGGCTCTCGGAGAATTTCCGTGATCTTCTCCAGCCCGTAGGTCGG
>JBARBA010000590.1:0-6514 GCA_049792555.1 Anaerolineales bacterium | reverse complement strand
CCATTAAACGGGCATGTTCCACCCGTTGCGCCGCCCGGACGTGGAACGTCCGGGCTATCCTACGAAGTCCGTTGGACTGTTTCACAGAAAAGGCTATCATGGTCATTCGCTAAACTAAACAGTATTGGGCTTAACCTCCATTTGCGCGAAAAGATTGATTGATGTATCATCAGAATCAGTCGCCTCGTGAATGGTCGGTTTCCAAAAGAAACGGATAAAAAATGGAACATGCAATCATGTGCCCCCAATGCAATGCGCCGCTCGCGCCGCACCAATTTGCGGCCTCGATTGTCTGTTCCTATTGCGGGGCTACGGTTCGATTGGACGAATCATCCGTCTCGGCGGCGATCTTCCGCGAGGCATTCCGCGTTTGGAACTCCCCGGAGTCTTATCAAATTTCATCCTGGGTTTCGATTGGCAACAGTCACTGGACGTTGGAAAAATGTATTGCGCATGGCGATATCGCGGACGTGTATTATGCGCGGCGCGCGCGTTGGCCCACCGAGCTTGCCATCTTGAAACTGCTGCGCGACCGCCAGGATGCTGGCCTGTTCGACAATGAATGGGAGGCACTGCAAGCGCTCCAGCGCAGCAATGCTCCCGGCGCAGACACGTTTACGGCGCTCATCCCTCAGCAAATTATGCACGGCGATAGCGGGGCCGGGCGCGTCAGTATCTTCCGTTGGGCCAGTGGCTTTTATCATACTTTTGACGAAGTCATCCAGGCTTACCCGCAAGGGGTTCCCCCGCGGGCTTCCATTTGGATGTGGCGGCGAATCCTGGAAGTTCTCTCCTTCATCCACACTTCGGGCATGGCCCACGGCGCAGTTTTGCCGTCGCACTTGCTCGTCCAGGAAAACGAACATGGCGCGCGGCTGGTGGGATACGGCTCCGCCGGTCGTCTCGGCGAAAAGTTGCGCGCCGTCTCGCACGGATACGAAGCTTTCTATCCACAGCCGGGGTCAAAGCTAACGGCGCAATTGGACCTCGCGATGAGCGCGCGCTGCATCGTTGCCATCCTGGGCGGGGACCCCGCGACGGCGTCCCTGCCCGCGACGGTTCCGGCAAAACTGGCTGATATTGTGCAACGCATTGCCCTTTCCGACCCCGCCGGCGCAGCCGGCGAAAACGCCTGGGCCATCCGGGGAGAACTCGGCGCGATTGCGGACGAAGTCTTTGGCCCGCCCCAGTTTATTCCCATTGTGATGCCATCTTGATCGTATCCTCTCAATCATCGGTGGTTTAGCGATGCCCTGAGTTCATCGAAGGGTAGGCAGCGGTGCTGTCCCGCTGCCGTGTTTCGACAAGCTCAACAACCTACCGAAACCACCTGTCAACAACAATTCCCCTGAATACTGAAATGATACCCACAACCCCAAAGTATTTTTGACAAAAAGGAGATTTCGAAATGGGAAACGGTAATTACAGCCAAGATGCGCATGAAGCGCTCCTGCGCGGCCGCGCGAATATCCCTGTCCAGCAGGTGTTCAAGCAATCCAAATGTCATCCCCTCATGAACCCGAAAGGTGTTCGCCTGCGCGAGAGTCGCGATGGCGCTGACCATCCGCAATCGCTGGGAATCGTATTCGCGTTGGACGTCACCGGTTCGATGGGCGAAATCCCCAAACTTATGGCAACCCAGCAGCTCCCGGTCTTTATGAAAACCCTGATGGATTGCAAAATCCCCGACCCGCAACTGCTCTTTATGGCTGTGGGGGATGCGATCAGCGACAGTGCGCCGCTCCAGGTGGGCCAATTTGAATCGACCGCCGAATTAATGGATCAATGGTTGACCTGGTCCTACCTGGAAGGCGGCGGCGGGGGCACCGGGCAGGAATCCTATGAACTGGGATTGTATTTCCTTGCCATGCACTCTGAGATGGACTGCATGACGAAGCGGAACAAGCGCGGCTATCTTTTTATGACCGGCGACGAGGTGCCCTATCCCAAGCTCTCGAAGCATGTGGTCGAGGCAATCGTCGGGGATCACCTGGATGACGACCTCACCTGCGAAGAAATTGTTGCCGGATTGCAGAAAACATACGTCCCGTTTTTCATCATCCCCGACCGCGAGCGGGCGAAACGCTGCGAGCGGCGCTGGCGGGACCTGTTCGGCGATAACGTTCTGTGCCTTGAATCGTCGGTTGACGTCTGCTTTGTCGCCGCCGGAGCCATCCTGCTCAACGAAGGGCGGGCTTCCAGCATGAATGACCTCGCTGCGCTTTTGAGCAGCGCAGGGATGCCACCTGCCCGCCAGGGCGAAGTCATTCGGTCGCTGACACCCTTTGCCGAGGTTATCTTTAATTCGCGGCATTAGCCCTGACCGATAACAGCGCTCATTTTGACTGTTCCCGAACCCTGTTAAAGCGCTCTACAAGCTAACTATCGCGGCAAAATAACGCGTCGATAACCAGAAGGTTCTTTGGGATTTCCGGCGGCTCTGGACACGGAATACACGGGGAACACGGAAAAAACTTTAAAAAGCCGGGTTTTTCCGTGTTCGTCCGTGATGTCCGTGTCCGAAAGGTTTTTTATCACATCGATTCCCAAAGAGCCAACCAAACTGTTTGGAGTATTCTTTCCTTGCGCGCATACATCGTTGTCGATCTCGGTTTTGGGGACGCCGGGAAAGGCTTGCTGACCGATTTCCTGGCCCGTCATCACAAGGCCGGTCTGGTCGTGCGTTATAACGGCGGCGCGCAAGCGGGGCATAACGTCGTTGCCCCCGACGGACGTCACCACACATTTTCCCAGTTTGGCTCCGGGACGTTTATTCCGGGCGTCAAGACCTACCTTTCGCGGCATGTGGTCATTCATCCCGGCGCGCTGCTTGTCGAGGGAGATATCCTGGCAGGGCAGGGCGTCCGGGACGCCTTCTCCCGGCTGCGTCTGAGCGACCAGGCGCTGATAATTACGCCCTTCCACCAGGCGGCCAACCGCATCCGCGAAATCGCGCGCGGCGCGCATCGGCACGGGAGTTGCGGCGTGGGCGTGGGTGAAGCCGTCGACGATGCGTTGGCGCACCCCGAAAACCGCGTACTGGCAGGCGACTTGACCAACCCGACGCTGCTCCGGCGAAAATTGCGCTCCGTCCGTGAGCAGGAACGCGAACAAATTGCCGCGCTTTGCAAGGACAGCTCGCCCGGACTTCCGCTCGCCAGGGAATGGGAAATCTTCGAGCGGGAGGATGTCATCGACGCATGGATCGCCTCCATCTCCCGCATGGGCGGCCTCGGCCTGGTCGCGCCCGACTCGCTGCTGGAGCGCTGGTTGCGCGAGACCGGGACGGTCGTATTCGAGGGCGCGCAGGGAGTCCTGTTGGATGCAGATGCGGGCTTTCATCCTTTTACAACCTGGTCGCGCTGCACGGCGGCGAATGCTTTCGAGCTTATCAGGGAACTGTCGCCGGGTGCGCAGGTGTCCCAGATCGGCGTGATGCGCTGCTACGCCGTGCGTCACGGCCCAGGGCCGCTGCCCACCGAAACGGATGCGTTGGCAGCGCTTGTCTCCGAGCATAATCAACGTAACGACTGGCAGGGCGCGGTGCGCTATGGCTGGTTCGACGCGGTTCTGGCGCGCTACGCGCTGGGCCTGACCGGCAGGTTGGATGCTTTGCTGGTAACTCACCTGGACGCGCTGCCGCGCCTGAAAACGTGGACATACTGCGCCGGCTACAAAGCGTTTCCCGCTTTCGACGACTCCGACCCTGGACGCTTCGGCGGCGTTCTGACAGATTTCCACCTCCCAAGTTTTCCATCGTTGGCGCAGCGCGAACAGTTCACGCAGGCGCTGTCCACCGCCACGCCGCTGCTCGAAACATACGACGCGGACGAAGAGAGAGTGATCCAAAAGATCGAAACACTCCTCGGTCAACCGGTCGGCATGGTTTCCCGCGGCCCGGGCGCAGGGAATGTGCAGGTATTAAATCCCATCCCCGCGTGATCGAAATGCGGGGTTGGGCGATGAATCTACAAGGAAGGTTCGTTTGATGAAATCTTTGCGCATCCTGCTTTTGGTGTTTGCCCTAACGGCCTGTTCCCCAAACTCGAATTTGACGCCGGCTGCAATTCCATCAGGAACGAGCACGCCTGCTTTTGTGGCGAAGATTTCTGAAACGCCGACATTTCCTGTTACCGATACGCCAACAACCATCCCCACAAAGGAAATATCCTGGCCCATATCAGAAGTCCCGGCTTGTAACAGCATAAAGGCCCAGGATCAGTTTTCGTCAGATGATGTTTTTACGGGCAGCGTATTAAGTCAGGAGCAACCTCCGTATTTCCCTAAATCCGGTTTTGGCAGGTTTGGTGTATCGGGGTTATATCGCTTTGACTTCGCGACAAAAACGGATAGCTCTTTTATTAAGCCCGACGACTATCAAGAGAAGAAAGTCAAAATAACACGGGTTGGAGTGGAAGACCTCAGCGTTTCGCCTGATTTTCAAAAAGCCGTTTATTTGGTGGATGTTTATACAAATGAATATGCTTTAACAGATGCGTCTGTTGAACCTGAAAAACAATGGCTGGAAATTTACGATTCTGCCAGCGGCGAAAGAAAGCGCTTGCCGTGGAAGGATGAATGGGCGTACATCATTGGCTGGGTTAACAACAACTTATTTGCCGTCAGATCGGGTGGCGCTACTTTACTGTTAGACTCGTCGGGAAATATCAAGCAACAATTCCTGGCATCCAAATACCCCGATTATTCGAATCCAAGAGCATACAACCCTGATGTTTATGTGCTGTGGGGCGCTTATAAAGCACTCGGCCCATATTCTTTTGACGATACTGTGACGAGTTGGTTCAATCGGTTCTATCGAGATACTGTCCGCATGAATAATCCGCCTTTGGAAGTGTATAGTCCAACGCTTAAGTATGTTGTTTACACCGAAGTAAAAGACCGAAAGCCTGGGGTTGTTCTTTATGACATTGAATCCAGGCAAAAGATCATTGAAATAAGCACAGGGCCAAAGCTAGGCTTTGCCGCTTTCGGCGGCGCTCCGGTCTGGTCGTCGGACGGACGCCAGGTTTTGATGCTTTTGCCCACGCAAGGCCAACATGCCGGGCAGCAAAATTTGTACCTTTTGGATGTTTCAGGAAAGATCGAACAGATAACATCCTTTGAAATACTTGGCCCTTATAGTTGGTCCCCGGATGGAAAATCGATTGCTTTTTGGATCCCCACCGGCCTTCAAATCGGGGTGCTGAACCTGGAAAATAAAGATTTACAGGTCTATTGTGTGAAAGGTGATTACTTCAATGATGGCTCTTATTTTACCGGCAGCTTGCCGGCTGCCGGAGAATTATTCTGGCTGCCAGGCGGCCAGCAAATTCTCGTAGAAATTGCCAAAACAGTCGGTGACGGAAATTACGAAGGAATTGGCCTGGTCGATTTGGAAAAGGGCCTGTTTACCGAGATAAAATGGAATGTAGAGTATCCCATTTGGCTAAAGAAATGAGGTTGCTTACCAAATTTCTTTTTCTTACCCAAAAGATTCTCGTAAAATGACCGCCACCCCCGCCGTGTTTCGACAGGCTCAACAACCAATCGAAACCATCCTCGAAATCCTGACAGCCACACCGCAACGCATCACCTCGGCCAGCGCGGGTCTTGAAACCGCGCGCCTGCATTTCAGGTCCGATGAAAAGACCTGGTCTGCGAACGACATCCTTGCCCATTTGTGCGCCTGCGCCGACGTGTGGGGCAAGAGCATGGCGGCCATGCTCACGCAGGACCATCCAACCCTGCGCTACGTTTTGCCGCGCACCTGGATCAAAAAGACGAACTACCCCGAACTGGAATTCCGCGCCTCGTTGCTGGCCTTTACGGCGCAACGCGACGATCTTTTGAAATCGCTGAAAGCGCTCACCATCCAGGACTGGTCGCGCGGAGCAACCTTCACGGCCACGACGCTGGGACGCGAACACACGGTCTCCAGCTACGCGCGACGCATGGCGCTGCACGAGAGCGACCATTGTGAGCAAATCGAAGTATTATTGAAGGAAACGAAAGCATAATTCCGCGCCGCCAACGGTGTTTCTTTTCGTTCGGCAATCCTATTGACGATATTTGAACATTCTCCCTTGAGTCATTTGTAGCGAACCCACTTGATAAGGCTGTGACAACCCATGTTAATCTCAACCCACCTTGCCAAAACAGCAGGAACAAGCTTCGGAAAATCCCTCGAAAATCACTTCGGTGAGCATTTGCGAAAGGATTACGACGATTTGCCTTTCAACACACCGGTTATCCAACGGAATTTAAGAGCCATGAAAGATTGCCTGGCCGGTTCTTTCAAGACATTTAATGGCGTTGAATGTATTCATGGTCATTTTCTTCCCCTGAAGTACTTCCTGGTTGGGACCCGGAAAGATGTCAAATTCATCACCTGGTTGCGAGACCCTGTGGAGCGGCTGGCATCCCAGTATTATTACTGGCAGAGAACATATAAACCCAATTTACCCCAGCTATTTCGCCGAAGAGTGACCGAGGAAAATTGGTCGCTTGAGCGGTT
>JBARBA010000589.1:0-17431 GCA_049792555.1 Anaerolineales bacterium | reverse complement strand
CACTATAACACTCCAAGGCATTTGGATTGAATATATCGCAACGTCAAAAAACAGCAACATGTTTGCCTTAGGCGACAGTTTATGCGATGTGACGAGTAGAAACCTTTTATCTGACAAACCATGCGTTTATTTTGGGCAAACCCTGGACGACAAACAACTGAAAAGCTTAAAGATTCCAGATCAAATCTGGTCGTTGGCATTCTCCCCAACAGACGGCAAGATTCTTGTCGGCGCTGATAAAAGCTTATATGTTTGGCAGGTCCCGTAGCGCAAGGCGCAACCGCGAGAAACATCGGAACAGAAAGCAAACTTTCGAAAAACATCATCAAAATGATAAAAGAGAGCATGGATAAACCAATGAACGATTTTTTCAATGGGAAGTCATCGCGCTCGTATGGTAAACCTTGTTGAAGGGTTGTATAATTAATGTTGCGGAGCTAATCTGCCCATCCGCCCACGAGCTTATCCAATGACCGTTCAACCTTCGGTATATACCAAAAGTGTCGTCCAACTCAGCAGGCTTGTCGAACTTTACGGTAAAAAACAAGTCAGCAATGCAACCGCGCAGACCATTAACAAATTGATCGACGATGAAATCGGTCAGGCGCGTATTCACTTGCGAGAAACCGAAAGAGACCTGGCGGCCTACGAAGAAAAATTTGGCATGACCAGCGAAGAATTCTTTAAAAAGTATCAGGCCGGGCAAACAGACGACAGCATGGAAACCATTGAATGGGCCTCGCTGACCCAAATGGCGGACCGGATTCGACAGCGATTGAATTTCTTGAGCGCTGAGAACTAACGCATGAACCCGGCGGAATATGTAGCATCGATCAAAAGCCATTTCCTGATCGATGCTTTCATTTTGTATTACGAGAGAGTGAAAGTTTGAAGAGCCAACTACCAAGCGGGTGTAATTTGCGCTGATACGACAAACGAAAGGTGTCAACATGAATTTTAGCCAGTTCTACGAAAACATTATCTTAAGAGATGTGATCGAGTATTTCACCCCTGGATTTTTGTTCCTGGCCGGGATAGCGCTTTTGTTTGTGTCTCTCATGAACAAAATGGGAATAGATATATCTCCCATCGTCCAAACAGCGAGCACTTTTATGACGGCGATTCTGGCTGTAGTTGTAGTTATAGCCTATGTGCTTGGGCATTTAATCGCCGGGATTAGCGATCTCTTTTTCCGAAAGTATGAAGATGAACAGGCAATACAAGTTTTAACAAAAGACAATTGGCTGAAGCTACAGGTAGCAAAAATGGTGTCGGAATATTTTGGTGTGCCGCTTGCTGAGGCAAATGAAATGTTGGCAGATGCTTCAACCGCGTCGTCCATCCGTGAAATCGCCAGGGTGGTTGCTCAGCATCGCATGCCCGAAATTCAAAAAGAGTTTGTCATTCGGCTATCCATTCTCTCAAGGTTTTGTCAGAATATGGCCGTTGTAATTTGGGGCATCATGCTTTCATCGATTTTGGTGCTTATTATCGAGTTGGGCAACAACCTATCAATTCAGCCTCTAATCGCTTCTTTTCTGTTGGCGCTTGGCATCATCATCTCTTATATATTTTTGCGCCGGGCCGGGCAGTTACGGTTTAATATGATCAGGTTCACTTTTCAAATTTGGTACGTGGACTATCTGGAAACGGTTCAGAAGAAAAATAACTCAGCGCGCGACGAAAAAGGAAACTGGCGCTCAATCGTAAAAATGTTATTCTCGTGATGAAAAGTTGTTTGTTTTCCCAATGATGTCCAAATCCTGTGGCACACAAGGCACAACCGGGCGGCTATCCAGCGGCGATCAGCCGGCAGACGAGCCATAAAAAACAAGAATCAAAAAGCGCCAGATGACTCTGGCGCTTTTGGTTTTACTTGAGAATATCGACAAGCTGCCGGAGCGCTGCGGGGTTCGGCAGGTGGATGCGCAGGGCGCGGCGCTGGCGGGCGATCAGCGCTTCGAAGTCGCCCAGCGATTGGGCGCGTTCGAGCACGCCGTAGGTCATGTTTTCGGTGGGGATGTCGACGTCGGCGACGGCATCGGCGGTGATTTGCAGGAACAGGCCGTTATCCGCGCCGCCCTTATGAAGTTGGCCGGTGGAGTGCAGGAAGCGCGGCCCAAAACCGACGGTGGTGGCGCAGCCGGTGCGCGCGCGGATGATGGTGCGCAGGGCCGTCAGCCCTTCGGCGATGACGGGGTTGCGCGGCAGGTAGGCGTTGATGGCAACGTAATCGCCGGGTTCGGCTTTGGCAAGAAATTCCGTCAGGGTGGCTTTGGCGTTTTCGAGCGTGACCGGAAAGCCCTCGGGCAATTTGCCTTCTTTGCGGTATTCGGCAATTTTGGCTTTGGTGCGGTCTTTGGCATCCTGCACGTCGGGCTGGTCGAAGGGGTTGACATTGAGCACCGCGCAAGCGACGGCGGTGGCGACTTCCCAGCGATAGAGTTCCGCGCCCAGGTCGTAGGGGTCGGCCACGTTGAAGACCAGCAGCGGCTGGCCGGATTTTTGCAGGTCGGCCAGGGCAGCGTCGAACGCGCCATCTTTGCGAAGGTAGACAAACAAACGATCCTTGCCATAAACGGATGCGACGTCCAGCGGCTCCAGGTCAACCGGGACGACGCCTTTGCCGAGTTTGCCGGTCGATTCGGCGATCAACTGTTCGAGCCAGGAGCCGACGGAGGCCAGGGCCGGGTCGGCAATGATGGTCAGCTTGTCGCGCCCGCTGAGGGCGGCCTGCCCCATAACCGCGCCCAGCACCAGGCCGGGGTTGCGGTCTCCAAATACGGCGCATTCTTGCGCCATGTCTGCGGCGCGGGCCAGCAGTTTTTCGATGTCGATGCCCATCAGGGCCGCCGGGACCAGCCCAAAGTGAGTCAGCGCCGAATAACGGCCGCCCACCATCGGGTCGGCATTGAAGATTTTGCCAAAGCCGCGCTCACGCGCCAGTTTTTCCAGCCCGGTACCGGGATCAGTAATCGCCACAAAATGTTCGCCCGCCTTTTTGCCAAAAGCTTTTTCGGCCTTTGCCCAAAAATAATTAAAGTTGGCGGTGACTTCAGACGTGCCGCCAGATTTGCTGGAGACAATAAAGACGGTCTTTTCAACCGGGAAGGCTTCGGCGGCGGCGAGCACCTGGGCGGGGTCGGTGGAATCGAGGATCGCAAAGTTGCGCGCCGCAGGACAAACGTCGGCAAAGACCAGGGAGAGCACTTCGGGGGCCAGGGATGAGCCGCCCATGCCAATGAGCAGGGTGTGCGTCAGGCCGGCTGCGCGGATTTGGGCGGCGAAATCGTTGATCTCCGGCACAGCCGCGCGCGAGGTTTCGGGCAGGCCCAGCCAACCCAGGCGGATTTTGATTTCTTTCTGACCGGCAGGGTCGTCCGTCCAGAGCGTCGGGTCGATGGCGTTCATGCGCTGGACGACATGTGTGATTTCGAGACGGTTCACGCACTGCGCAACCGGCACAGCCAGCGGGCCGAGTTGATCCACGACGGCTTTGCGGCGCTCGTTAACGGTCTGGAGCAAGGCCGTGAAGGCGTCTACAAAGGCTTTGACGCCTTCGACTTCCAGTTCGCCGGTGACGGCGGACATGGAAATGCCCAGCTTTTCCAGTTCGGCAAGCTGCTGCTGGCACTCTTCGATCCCATCCACGACCGTTACGGCGGCTTTGCCGTGGTCGCGGAAAGCGTCGAGCGTGGCCGGGGGGACGGTGTTGACCGTATCGGGGCCGATCAGTTCATCGACGTAGAGTGTATCGGGGTAGGCCGGGTTTTTGACGCCGGTGGAGGCCCACAGCGGACGCTGCACGTGCGCCAGCGAGAGTTTCAGCATTTCAAAGCGTTTGCTGCTAAAGACATTCGAAAACTGCTCGTATGCCAGTTTGGCATTGGCGATGGCGGCCTTGCCGCGCAGGGCGGAACCTTCGGGCAGGCGCGGGTCGATTTTCGTGTCGACGCGCGAAACGAAGAAGGATGCCACCGAGGCAATCTTGCCGATCTCCTCCCCAGCCTTGAGTCTGTCTTCCAGGCCGGAAAGATAGGCTTCCATGACTTCGCCGTAGCGTTCCAGTGAGAAGATCAGGGTGACGTTGACGTTGATGCCCGCCGCAATCGAGGCGCGGATGGCCGGGATGCCGGCTTTGGTGGCCGGGATTTTGATCATCAGGTTGGGGCGCGCCAGGGTGTCCCACAGGTGTTTGGCCTGGGCAATCGTGGCGTCGGTCTGGTCGGCCAGGTAGGGACTGACTTCGATGCTGACGAAGCCGTCTTTGCCGTGGGTTTCGTTGTAGAGCGGCAGGAACAGGTCGCAAGCGGCGCGGATGTCTTCGGTGGCAAGTTGCCAAAAGATTTGCTCGGCGTCCCAGCCGGCAATCGCCAGCGGGGTGAGGGCCGCGTCGTAGTCGTGCGATTTGGCGATGGCGTTGTGAAAAATGGACGGGTTGGAGGTCACGCCGCGCACGTCGCCGTTCGCAATCAGCGCGGCCAGTTCGCCGTTTTGCAGCAAGCGCCGCTGGATGTTGTCATACCAGAGCGACTGGCCGAGGGAAGTGAGTTCGTGGATCGTGTTTTTCATGGTTGACTCCTGGGAAGAATGATTTCGCAAAATGGCGCAGGCGCTATTTTACCAGTTAAGCGGCACAGAGCGGGGTGGATATTCACAAACGGATGCGAGAGCGGATGGCTGCGCAAAACGGATAAGCGGACAGGTAAGTGCCCGGCAGGGTGAAGGCGTCTAATAGAAAAGCGGCAAGCGTTCCACCGGCGTGTCGCTCCAGGTATGCGCTTCCAACAAGGATTGGCGCGCTACCTGCAATTTTGTCTCGTCATTGGCGTGAATGGCAGCCAGGGGGTCGCCTTTTGTCACCTGGTCTCCCACCTTGTGGTGGACAATTATTCCCACCGCGCGATCGATTGGGTCGCCTTTTTTGGCGCGCCCGGCTCCCAGCCGGACGGCGGTTTCGCCGACGATGCGGGCGTTGACTGCGCGGAGGTAGCCCGAATGCGGCGCAGGAATGGTTTCGACCCGGCGCGCATTCGGCAAAAGGGATGGGTCGTCGATGACAGCCAGGTCGCCGCCCTGCCGGGCGACCACCCGGCGGAAATGCTCCCAGGCCGCGCCCGATTGCAAGGCATCTTGCGCCATGCGGTAGCCCGTCTTTACGTCGACGGCATGGTTGCCGAGCGCCAGCATGTGCGCGGCGACGGTGAGGCAGTGTTCGCGGAAACCGGCGTCGATTTTTCCGGTCGAAGTGAGCAGGCCGATGGCTTCTTTTAGTTCCAGCGCGTTGCCGACGGCGCAGCCCAGGGGCTGGTTCATGTCTGAAAGTAAAACGGCGGAGCGCCGCCCCACCCCGTCGGCAATGCGCTGCATCAGGCGGGCCAGGCTGCGCGCGTCATCCAGCGTTTGCATGAACGCGCCCAGGCCCCACTTGACGTCCAAGACAATGCCGCCCGCCCCGGCGGCAATCTTCTTGCTCATAATGGACGCGGCAATCAACGGCAGCGATTCGACCGTACCCGTCGCGTCGCGCAGGGCGTAGAGCTTGCCGTCCGCCGGGGCCAACTCGACGGATTGGCCGGTGAGCACCAAGCCGATTTCGCGCAATTGTTGGCTAAACTCCTGGATGGACAGGTCGGTGCGATAACCGGGGATCGATTCGAGTTTGTCCACCGTCCCGCCCGAAAAGCCAAGCCCGCGACCGGACATTTTGCCCACAGGCTGGCCGCAGGCCGCCACAACGGGAGCGACCACAAGGGTGGTTTTGTCGCCCACGCCGCCGGTGGAGTGTTTGTCGACGACGTCCGGCATCAACGCCAGTTGCTTGCCCGAGTCGGCCATCGCCAGCGTCAGGGCAACGGTTTCGCGCTCGGTCATGCCGTTGATGAAGACAGCCATCAGGAACGCGGCGGCCTGGTAGTCGGGAATGTCGCCGCGCGTATAGCCCTGGACAAAATCGTTGATTTCGTCGCCGGTGAGCGCGCGCTTGTCGCGTTTCTTGGCAATCATATCCAGTGTACCCATGAGATGTCTGCCTTCGATTATTGAGAAGTTACGGTTTCAGCGACCAATAAGAGCACCGCCTGGTCCGCCAGGAGCGTGAGCAGGTACTCCTTGTCGCGCACAGCGCCCGGCGGTTTCTGGAAAACAGACGGCAGGCCGGCGCGATGCAAGGCATCGACTTCATCGAACAAGCCGCACAGGGCGTCATCATCACCGGCTTGCGCCGGGCGGATATCCACATGGGTCATGCCTGACTCTGTAATCCGGCAATTCCCATTAAGGTACACATGGCAGCGATCAGCAATCCGGGCCAGTGACCGTTGATGAAAATGACTGCCGCTTCCATGTGCAGCCACGCCGAAAGCCCGCTGAAGATATAGGCAGCCATGACGATCAAGAGCAGCCATTCATAGGCTGTTTTGTAGCTGCGGCCAAGCTGCTGGCGGTCGCGCTCGTCGTAAGCGCGGCTCCCGCCCACCAGGCCGCCGAAAACGGCGACGCTCAACATGAACGCCAGCACTTCCCAGCCCGGCGTGAACTGCAATACAATGCAGAGCAGCCCCACGATCAACGCCAGGAGGGCCATGGATCGGTAACTGACTTTGGACTCATTTGGGGTATTCACAGGGATGATCCTTTCTTGGTTACGGTTGGTTTCGACTATGGAAGTGTGCGCCATTCTATGCTGCTATCCATTTTGTTGTTGTTTACATCCACGTCATGCACCCGGCACCACGCAATTATATTGCCATAAATGGTTGGGCTGGTTAACTCGTCCCCCGGTTGGGCTTCGGCAACGATAAAGCTTTGACGGGTTTCAAGATCGACCACACGTAAGGGTTGTTCGGGGGCAGCTTCCCACGTCAGCCAGCGCCCGTACAAAAACGGAGTGACGCCCCAGTCCGGGAAGGTTTCGGTTTTCGCGGTTTGCAGGTTGTAGAGCGCGGTGGGGCCATAGCCATTCGTGCCCTTTTTCCAGGCAATCCAATCTCCGGCAAAAGTCAAACCAAACATGTCCGAGTACGGGTCTGTCGTATTCAGCAGCTTGCGACTCTGCCCTGATTTTAGGTCGAACAGGAATAGCGTTCCCCCATCATCGCCACGGTGAATGACGATTGCCCGACCTGCCGACACAACAACTTGATCCCAACTGTTTGAAGCAGAATGCGCCAACTCCTGGCGTTGCCCTGTTTGCAAGTTTTGGGCAGTAACGATATCCGTCGACATATCCCCGGTAATCCAGGCCACCCACTCTCCATCCGAAGAAAACGCATAGAGAAGGTTAGCGCCAATGCCGGAGCCGTGATCTTGGGCAAGGTTCAGTTCGGTCTGAGTCTTGATATTCATGGCGCGCAGCACCCACGCTTCAGTCTGTTCCGTAATTTGGCGATCATCGAAAATCAACCAGTCGCCGACGCGCAAAAGGGATTGACCCGGATAGGGCGCCAACACCCCCTTGTCAAATTGGGTCTTTGCAAAAATGGCAGCGACAGCGTTTTTGGGCGAGTGGAGGGGATAACGAAAGAGATTGCCCCCCCCCGCATTCTTCCAGTACAGGTATTGGTCATCCATTGCAAGCTGATCGACAAACACGCCCGGGACGGGGATGGTATTTATGTCGGAAGCGAAGACCTGGTTGGACAGGGCAATGGTCGGCAAAAAAGTGGGGATGATTTCGTCAGTGGGTGTGGATGTTGGCATATGCGCAGTCAAGAGCACATTGGGCAAATCAGTCGGGACTGGCAAGACGGTAGGAGTTGCTTCAACAACAGGTGTTGCAGCGGGGGTGGCAACAGGAACAGGAAGCGCAGGCGTTAACGAGAGAGGCGCGATTGGCATTTGGGCGCCGCACGCGGATAACGCCATGACAAAGGTGAGCGTAATTGAAAGTTTCAGCGCTTTTGAAAACACGAGCCTTCTCCAATCTCAGAACGAAGCATTGTGAACATCCAGAACGCCGCGCAAACGAAAGAGTTGTTCGCGCAGCGCTTCACGTTCGCGGATGTATTCCAAAGTAACCACCTGGGGCTGTGTTTTCTCAAGGACAAAATCGAGCAACTCATAGTCGACCTCCTGTAGCGGCTCGTGCGCATCGACAAGGCGTCCGCCGCGCATTCGCGGCCCGCTGACATGCACTTGCGCCACACGCTTGAGCGGCAAGCCGCTCAAATAATCATGCACATCCACTCCCAGCCTTGCGGCGGATACGCGGGCATGGCCGGTATCCAACAGGAAACCACAACCGGTCTGCTCAAGCACGCAGTTGATTCGTTCGGCCCGCACTTCAAAATCATAGCCGTCGAAAGGCAGCGGCTCTATATTTTCCAGGATGACGGGCACACGGACGGAGCGGGCCAGCCTTTTCACCCGTCCGATAAACCGCTGCGTGGCGCGTTCAGGGTTGGGCAGGGGCATTCGCCAACCTTTTCGAAGCATGAGCCAAAGCATACCGGGCAGCCACATGGTAATGTGCATGGATACCCAGGGACTCTCCGTGCAGCGCAGGTAAGCGGCTATCGTTGAAACAGCGCCGGGGATCAGGCCCACCCGCTCGATCAAATCGCCGCCGTGAAAATAAAAGGGGAGTTGCGGCAGCATTTTTCGATAGTTACGGATTTGCTCCACGCTGAACCACGGCCCTACTTCGACCGCATCGACAGGCGCATTGTTGTCGTGGATCAGTTCGAGCAAGGGATCGGAAAGATCGGTGGTAAGTTGAATCATAAGTGTGCCTGCACTGGCACCAGGCCAGGGTGGAAATTCGCGTCGAGGCTCTTGGCCTGCCCGGCTTTAAGAAGGCCCTATGGCCTGGATGGCGGCTCCCTGACAAGCCGTCATTGCGCTTGTATATCTTTTCGCTCAACGATTTCCAGGAAAACCCGGGCGATGCGTGGATCGAAATGCGTTCCGGCGTGCCCCCGGATATAGGCCAGCGCCTCTTCCCTGGAACAACCTTTTCGATAGGGCCGGTCTGATAACAGCGCGTCCCACACGTCGACCACGCTAAATATGCGCGCGGCCAGGGGGATGTTTTCACCCTTGAGTCCCCTGGGATAACCACTTCCGTCCCATTTTTCGTGATGACAATATGGGATATCCAACGCGAAGCGCAGGTATTCGATATGTTGTAACAACTGGTAGGCAAGCAGCGGATGCTGGCGCATGACCAGCCATTCTTCATCTGCCAGGGGGCCGGGTTTGCCCAGGATCGAATCGGGAATCCCCATCTTGCCAATATCGTGCAACAGCGCGCCGCGCTTCAAATGAATGATGGCCTCGGACTGCAAACCCATCGCCAGCGCCAATTGGACGGTGTGTTCCACCACGCGCCGGGAATGTCCTTCTGTCTCGTGATCGCGCAGCTCAAGCGCCCGCGACCACCCGGCCAGGGTCGTATCATAGGCTTCCTGGGATGCGCGAGCTTCTTCCTGAACGCGCAAAAACGCCGTATCTTTATCCTGGAGTGTCACATACAGGATAGCGGCTGACCAAACAAACATGCCTGCATTCGCCGCCCAGGTGATGGGCGGGTCGGGGAGAAGGTTCACCCCGGTTAGCAGGTTGTTCATCTCGAGGATCAGGATCAGCAATCCCCCCAGGATCCCTACCAGGGTGGTGATCCATACATAACGCTTTCCCAACAGCAAGCCGCCGGACAGGATGACGATCACGAAGGCGCTGTAGGTAACTTCCCGCACCCCGCCAAAGAAACAGGTCACATAGAGCAGAATCACCCCAAGACCAATCGTGATCAAAAAGGATGCCAGCCTGACCATTTTGAAATGCGTAATGATCAATAAAATAAATTCGGCGACGAGGAGAATAGCCAGTATTACGAAAGACTCCAATCGCTGCTCTACGAAAAATGCAACCGCCACACTAATCGCGAGCGTAAGCGAGATCGCAACGGAAAGGATAAACCGCAGGAGGCGCGCTTGCTGGCGACCCTCCTCGCCTGAATAAGAGAGAGAACCGAGGAACCGCTGGATTTTAAATATCATCATGCCCTCCCGGAGATTCACATATATGTTCTTAAGGTGACAGTCACTTCGGTGCGCCAGATATAGCCTTTTTGTGAAACACGCCGCCATAAATAGACCAAGTGACTGTCACCTTTTTATTCGGGAACAAGTCTAATGATAAACAGCCATCATGAAAAAACTGACAAGCACCAAAAGCAAAAATAAATAGAAAGCCAGCAGCAAGAGTTGATAGGTCCTTTTTTGGTAAAGGCTTTTTTCCCTGCCAACCATCTTATGAAGGTTTACGATCTCGCCAAAGCCTCGTGAAAGCCAATCCGTTTTATACCCTTTTTGCCACACGATATACTTGATATACAACGCCAAACCATTAGCCATGATGAATGCGATAAAGAAGCTGACGACAAAAAAAATCGTTTTCATATCCAGCTTTCCCTTCCGGTTGATTTCGATGGTTTCCCATCATAGATTTTCAACCTGGCAATTCCAAGCAGTTTCCCATCGGCCAACCATGCTCAGGTGTTTTTTGGAGGGGATACCCAATCCAGGCGGCCTGCAAACAGTGCCGCACATCTTCATGCGTACAGCCGCGACGGACGGTCACAAACCGCAGATTCCTGCGCCCGGTATAAGGCATTTCCCTATCCATCATTGAACGAAAATTTCATATTCGATGTCTTGCACCATATCATCATTTCCATACTGCCCACCAAATTTGATGGTGTGCATTCCCTTCTGCAGGGGTTGAAGTAGAACCCAATACCCATCTGACGCGGATGGGTACGCATTATAGGAATGAAAAGTGCTCGGAACTCTTTCGAAAACGTTAAAGCATTCATCCGTTCTGGCCCTATACCTCTTAGGATCCGCCATGGCAACGCCGTCCAACTCGACAAATAGGTTGAGCGCATTTTCGTTAGTGACCGTAGCGGCAGACTTGGCTTGCTCGCAGGTATAGCTACTGTTCTCTTTCGGCCAATAAGCCGCGTTAATCATCGGAAAGAAAATATATTTCCCGGCAGGGATTACACAGTTTCGTTTTATCTTCGACGAGCCAAAGCCTCCGGCCAGAAACCATACATTTCCCTGTTGACCGTTTCCACAGTGAACACCGGTAGTATCTCCAACCGGATTTGTATCCGTTGGGTCAGACATCGCCCATTTCCACCATTCAGCCGATAACGCGGCGGCAGAACGCCCTTCCAACTGGAAGCCAGGCTCGAAAAAAGGGGATGTTTGGCCTACAGTATTACAACCGGCAACCATCAAGAAAATGACAACAAAGAAAATTCGACGCATTATTTCCTCCAGGGTGAGCACCCAACTCATGACTCTACGAGCACGGTGTGTTTAATGCCAAACCGGAACGCGGACTTCTGCAAGCATCATTGATGATGGACGAACAGCCCACTGATAAATGCAGCAGAAACGCCGCCGGTCATCAAAATAATTGTACATGCAAAAAGCCGTTTGCGTGCGCCAAAAGACCTCGGAGTTCTTACAGAACTCCGAGGTCTTAGGTGCCAATTAACACTCCGTGTTATTCCAACAACACGGAGTGTTGCATCGGATATCACGGCGTGTTATCCCCAATAACACGGAGTGTTAATTAAATAACACGCCGTGTTATACCAAACAACACGGCGTGTTATCACTTGGCGAGTTTCGACAGGGTTTCGACAGGCTCAACCACCGGCGGAACCCCATGCGCAACAAACTAATCGGTCACCGGATCGTCCGGGTGATCCTTATTCCACTGCGCCACCAGCGCATCGGCATCCTTGCCCAGGTTGGCATGATTGCTGACCTTATCGGCCGTCCACAGCGTCGGGTTGTTCAACGCGGCGGTGGCCCCGCGGTCGCCGCGCAGCGCCAGATCGACCTCGCCGCCCACCTTCATATTGGGCACAAGGGTCAGCACCCCGTCGATCTTGACAGTCTCCCCGGCCTGCAAGGCCGCCAGGATATCCTTCGTATACATGCGCAGAATGCCATAAATTTCTTCGGCGTTATAGGTGGTATTCTTCGACATCCGCCCCGACATTGCTTCGTGATCGACGATATTCTGACTGACGATCTTGGGACGCAGTTGATTGACAGCGATCAAACGTTTCATAACTTTTTCCTCCAGGAATGATTTGAATGAATGGTTTCTCCAACGAGCGCCGCCCGTTTTCGGTAGTATATCACCACACATCGGAGTTCGCTTGCCCCCGTATGGGGTGCAGAACCCGAAGTCTTCTTTTCGTAAACACACCGCCCCCGCTCCTTACACAGGAACCGGGGGCGGATTGTTTTTGATACAAAGACACCGCGTTAAAGCCTGTAGCATCTATCGTCCACCCCGCTGCGCTGCGGGATGCTATAAACCATCAAAACGGAATACGCAACACGCAATACGGACTTTCCTCAACTCACACCCTCCTCACTTCGCCCCCCCCAGCGCCGCATCAATCACCTTCGCAATATCATCAAACGTAGGAAGATAATCCTTCCCGGCGCTGTTGAAAACCGCCTTGCCGTTCACAAAAATACCCGGCGTCGGCGGGACGCCAAGCGCCGTTCCCGCAGCATAATCTTGTTGGATTTGACCGACATACGTATTCGCCTGGAAACACTGGTTGAACTTGGTCATATCCAGGCCAATGTCCTGGGCAAAAGTGACCAGCCGCGCGTCCGTGTACGAACCGGCATTCTCGCCCAGCCAGTTGGCAAACAGCATGTCGTGGTAATCCCGGAAGCGTCCCTGGGCCGAAGCGCACTCAGCGGCATTGGCAGCCTGGTGCGATTCACCCTGGCCGCCATCGATAAAGGGGAAAAAGTGGAAGGTGTAATAAACCTTGCCGGTCTCGACATAAGCTTGCAAAACCTGCCCTTCAGTCTTCTCTGTATACGACAGGCAGCCCGAACATTGAAAGTCTTCCCACACGTCCATCTTGACCGGCGCATCGGGCTTCCCCATGCTGGTCTTGTCCATCGGCGCAGTGTACGCGACGGGCGTAATCTGCACAATCGCAGCACTCGTCGGCGTCACGCCCGATTTCATCAAACCCGGCACGGCAAGAGCCGCAATAATCAACAACGCTCCCCCAACGATCAGCAAAATGACGATGATGCGGTTACGCTTTTGTTCCTGTTGGTGCCGTTGACGTATTTCTTGACGTTTGCTCATAGTATCTCTCCATGATTAAGGAATTTTCTACCGCACATTTTGAAAAAAAATAGAATGCGGACGTGTGCCCGCCAGGGTATCAGTTCGGATGATGCGGGTTTACGCGGATTTTTTTAGTTTTACCCGCGAACATCCGCACGATCCGCGCTAATCCGCGTTCTATTCCGCGCCCATCACTCAGCCTCCAGCTTGCGCACCTTCCCCACCCGGCGCGCGTGACGCTCCCCGCCGGGGCCATCGCCCTCATACTGCGCCGCCAGGAAGGCCGTCACAATCTCCCGCGCCGGTTCCGGGCCGAGCACACGCGCCCCCAGGCACAACACATTCATGGCATCGTGCTCCACGCCCTGGTGCGCCGAATACGTATCGTGCGCAACCCCGGCGTACACACCCTGCATCTTGTTCGCGGCAATATTCGCGCCAATGCCCGAACCGCACAACAAAATACCGCGCGCCGCCACGCCGCTTTGGATGGCCCGCCCCACCTTCTCGGCATAATCGGGATAATCCACCGCCCGGTCGTCGAACGCGCCAAAATCCAGCGGCTCGTGACCGGCGGCGCGCACCGCCTCCAGCACCATCGCCTTCAAGGCAAACCCGCCGTGATCCGTCCCTATCGCCACCTTCATTTTGAAAGCAACTCCCTCGCCAGCCTCACCACATTCTCCACCGTGAAGCCAAACTTCTCGAACAACAGCGGCCCCGGCGCCGAAGCGCCGAAGTGATCGATGGCTAAAATGCCGCCGGAATCGCCAACCAGCCGGTCCCAGCCCTGGCTGGCGCCCGCCTCGACGGCCAACCTTGCCCTGAGAGTCGGCGGCAGGACGGACTCACGATAAGCTGCATCCTGTTCCCTGAACAGCTCCCAACTGGGAACCGACACCAGTCTGACGCCCACTCCGCTTTCAGCCAGCTTCTTCCCGGCCTCCACGATCAGCCCCACCTCCGAGCCGGACGCCATTAAAAGCACCTGCGGCGCAACCGGGCCGATATCCGCCAGCACGTACGCGCCTTTTTCCACGTTGGCCGCGTCCGCGTAAACGCTCCGGTCGAGCGTCGGCAGGTTTTGGCGGGTCAGCGCCAGCAGCGTCGGCCCCTTCACGCGCGACAGGGCAATTCGCCAGGCGTGCGCCGTCTCGTTGGCGTCCGCCGGGCGCAAGACCACCAGGTTGGGGATCACACGCAGCGAAGCCAATTGCTCGATCGGCTCATGCGTCGGCCCGTCTTCGCCCACGCCGATGCTGTCATGCGTAAACACCCAGATCGAAGGCAAATGTGAAAGCGCCGAAAGCCGGATGGGCGGGCGCATATAATCCGAAAAGATCAGGAACGTCGCGCCATACGGGCGCAGCCCGCCATGATAAGCCATCCCGTTGACAATCGACCCCATGGCATGTTCGCGCACGCCAAAATGGAAGTTACGCCCAATGTGACAATCCTTCTGAAAGTCGGCAATGCCTTGCAGCGCCGTATTGTTTGATGGGGCCAAATCCGCCGAACCGCCCAGCAACTCAGGGATGGCGGCCACCGTCGCATTCAACGTCTTGCCAAAAGCGGCGCGGCTGGCCATGCCCTTCGGGTCGGCAGGGAAGACCGGCAGGCTGGTCTGCCAGCCTTCGGGCAACTCACCGCGCATACGGCGCTCGAACTCGGCGCCCTTTTGGGGGTGGTCCTTCTTGTATTCGCCCAGGCGGCTGTGCCAGTCCACTTCCAGTTCATCGCCATAGTCAATGCTCTGGCGGAAGAATTCCAGCACGTCCGCGGGGATCAGGAAGCGCGGCTCCACCGGCCAGCCCAGCGCCTTCTTCGCGCCGTTGAGTTCCTCGTCGCCGGGCGCTTCGCCGTGGGCTTTTTGCGTCCCGGCCCGGGTGGGCAGGCCAAAGCCAATCGTCGTGCGCGCGGCAATGATCGAAGGTCGCGGGTCGGCTTTGGCGGCGGTAAGCGCCGCGTCGATTGCCTCCACATCGTTGCCGTCTGCCACGCTTTGCGTATGCCAGCCGTACGCCGCAAAACGCGCCATGCGGTCTTCGGTGAAGGCCAGGTCGGTGGAACCGTCAATCGAAATGTGATTATCGTCGTAGAGATAAATCAGCTTGCCCAACTGCAAATGCCCGGCCAGCGAAGCCGCTTCGGAAGTCACACCTTCCATCAGGTCGCCGTCGGTCACAATGGCGTAAGTGTAATGATCCACCAGCGACGTTTCGGGCGTGTTGAACTCAGCCGCCAGGTGCGCTTCGGCAATCGCCATGCCCACCCCGTTGGCAAAACCCTGCCCCAAGGGGCCGGTGGTCGTCTCCACACCGGGAGTCAGGCCAAATTCCGGGTGGCCGGGCGTCAGGCTGCCCCACTGGCGGAACTTCTTGATCTCGTCCAGCGGCAGGTCGTAGCCGGTCAGGTGCAGCAGCGCGTACAAAAGCGCGGAGCCGTGTCCGCCCGAAAGGATGAAGCGGTCGCGGTCGGGCCAGTGCGGATTATGCGGGCTATGGCGCAGGTGACGCATCCACAGGGTATAAGCCATGGCGGCAGCGCCCATCGGCAAACCGGGGTGTCCCGAATTGGCCTGTTGGACGGCATCGGCGGAGAGGAAACGAATGGTATTAATGGCGCGGTTTTGGAGATCGTTGGACATACCAGCCTTCTTTGGAATTAAAATGGTTTTAGCTATTTTACCATGCGCATTTTTGGTATATACTTTCAGTTGGAAAAACGAAAATCTATCCGCAGATCGTACAGATAAACGCAGATTTTAATCGGTGGTCTGTGGATAAATCTCGCCCAAAACCGAAGAGCCAACAACACAAAAAGGAGAAATTGATGACCACGCCATCCCCAGCAGAGCAGTTTAGCAACGATGTTGAATCCCTGCAAAGCAGCATCCGCTCTTTGCAAGACAGCGCCCGCCTGAGCAATGTCAGCCATGCCGTGGAGGATGTCCAGGCCAGCGTCAGCGGCATGGCCCAACGGATCGCCGGGTTGCGCCAGCGCGGCTACGTCTTCGAAAAAGACCTGGAAACCCAGGCCGCCGGTTTTGTATCGCAATGGACGCAACTACAGCCATCGCTTGTGGCGCAGATCAACCAGCAATCGATCGCGCTGCAAGCTGCCCTGCGGCCCATCGAGTCACAGGTCGCGCTACTGGCCGGGCAACACCCCGATGCGACGGCCCTGTCGCTGCTGGCAAGCCTAAAAGCCAGCGTCAACACGCTGGAGGGACAGGCGCGGGCCGCAGAGAACCAGATCAACGGCATGTATGACGCCTTCCACGACCAGGTCGGCAAGCTCGAAAGCCACCTGACCGAAGTGGAATGGATGCTGACCCAGATGACCGAGGCCAAATTCGGCCTGCTGCCCACCGAAGGCGCGATTGCCGCAGTCAAAGCGGTCTGGTGTAAAGACGTCAAAGAAAACAAGGACGACCCCCAAGGCGTGCTCTACCTGACCGACCAGCGCCTGCTGTTCGAGCAAAAAGAAGAAGTCGCCACCAAGAAAGTATTTTTTATTGTCACCGAGACACAAAAAGTGCAGGAACTCAAGTGGGAAGCGCCTGTGGCGCTGCTGGAAGAAATCAAACCCAGCAAACAGGGTTTGATGAAAAACGAGGACCATCTCGACTTAAGATTTGGCTCCGACGCGCCGCTTCAAGCCATCCACGTCCACATCTGGCAGGAGGCGGATGCCTGGCTGCAACTGCTGAACCGCGCCAGGATCAAAGATTTCGACAAGACACGCGCCGTCCCAATTGACCAGGCCGAGGTGGACAAGGTAAAATCCGTGCCGGCCCAATGCCCGTCCTGCGGCGGGAACCTCGACCAGGTTGTCCTGCGCGGCCAGAATGAAGTCAAATGTCAATATTGCGGCTTTGTCATCCGTCTGTAAACACAAACAAAGGAGAGTAATCGTATGGAAAACGTTTATATGAATGGGATTCCGTGGCAATTGATGGCCGGGTTTGGCTGTAACCTGCTCGCGTTTCTCTTTTTATTTGTATGGCCCAAAGCCAAGGCCAAGCCTTACAGCAAGCGCATCAGTTGGCCGGGATATATTTTGCACTATTTCCATCCCCTGGCCTGGGAACTGCTGGGAATAGCCGCTTTTCTACAGCCATCCCAACCGGTGACCGCGGTTGTAGTGGCCGTGCTGGGTGTGGTTGCATTTGTGGTCTTTATTGTGATGCTGGTGAAAGCGTAACGCGGCTTCGTCCAACCCGGACAGATGCGGCGACATACTTGATTTCATAGATACTGCGTATCTTCTCAAAATTTGGGGGGAATTGTTGTTG
>JBARBA010000588.1:0-2200 GCA_049792555.1 Anaerolineales bacterium | reverse complement strand
CCTCTCCGCTCTTTGGAATTTTGAAAACTTGGACCCGAAAACGCTCAATGCGTATCGTGTGAACCTTGTGATATTGTTTCTCGTTCCCTTTGTGCTGGCTGCCTATATTTTTCTCGCTTTCCAAACTCGCGCCTGGCAAATGGTTATTCTCGTCTTTCTTGCCGTTTTGATCGGGGCAGGTATTGGCTTGGGCGCGAGACTTTGTCGGAGCGGCCGGGTCGAGTGGGGCATGGGAGTGACCATTGCCGGGATCGTGGTCGTATGTCTTGTTGCCGCTGTGGTGGTTCAAATTGGGATGGTTGTTGCCTTGTTGAGCTTTGTGATCAGCATAAGTTTGGCTGCTCAAACACTGACCTCACGGGCGGCCTACCGGATCATTATTTTCTCGATTGTCGGCAGCATATTGATGGGTTTGCTGGAAATATATCCACCCGCCTTTCAATATCTGGTGCCCGGTCTCACCCCAGTCCTGGTAACTGCCGGGGGAGTGGTAATGTTCATTTTCTCGATCGTTGTTGTGCGGCAATTCCGTTCTTACCCGCTGCACATCAAACTGGTCATCAACTTTATGCTGGTTGCCCTGGTTCCATCCAGCATAGTTGCCTTCTCGCAACCCCAGGCCGACGCCGCCCAATTGCGCGCTACCGAGCTGACCCTGCTCGTGGCAGCCGGCCTGTCCGGTCTGGCTGCCCTGGGCGTCGCCCAGTTTGTAGCCGGCCCGATCGAACGCCTGACGAATGTAGTCGAGGGCGTCATCACCGGCAACCTGAACACCCAGGCGCAAGTCGAATCCGGCGACGAAGTTGGAAAACTGGCGCTGACCTTTAACGATATGACTACTCGACTCCGGCAGACACTGGGAGGACTGGAAACTGTGGCCGAAGTGGGCGGCCGGTTGAACGCCATTCTCGATATCGACCGGTTGCTTGCGGAACTGGTCACCCAGGTGCGGGAACGCTTTGATTTTTACCATGTCCAGGTCTACCTGCTCGATAGCGAACACAAGAACCTCAACCTGGCGGCGGGCTACGGGGAAGCCGGGGCGAAGATGAAAGCCGAAGGGTATCGTCTCGCGCTCGACGATCCCGGCGGGCTGGCGCCGCGTGCCGCGCGCGAACGGGTCAGCCTGCTGCTCGCTGATGTCGGGCAGGAGCCGGGTTGGAAGGCGAATCCCTACCTGCCGGATACGCGCGCCGAACTGGCTGTGCCGATCCTTGCCGAAGAGCAGGTGGTGGGGGTGATGGATGTGCAGTCCGATCGGGTGAACGGGCTGGACGCAGGCGACATCGACTTGCTGCGTTCGCTGACCAATCAGGTGGTGGTGGCGATGACGAATGCGCGCCTGTTTGAGCAAATCCAGCAGCGGGCCATTGAACTTGATAAGGCCAGGGAAACTGCTGACTTTGCCAGGGAAGCTGCCGATTCTGCCAGGGAAGATGCCGAAAACGCCCGTGTGGCTGCGGAAGAAGCCAACCGCAGCCTGGCAGCGAAAATATGGCAAACCGCCGGGCAGGCTTCGCTCAATGAAAAAATGCGCGGCGAGCAGGATATTGCCACGCTGGCTCACAACGTCATCCAACACTTGTGCAAGTACCTAAAAACATATAGCGGCGCAATTTACATTCTCGAAGACAAGACATTGCAACTGACCGGCGCCTATGCCTACCGGCGAAAATCGTTTGGGCAACACTACCAGCTTGGCGAAGACCTGGTGGGCCAGGCCGCAGTCGAAAAGGAAATCATCAGCGACGAAATCCCCGAAGATTACGTTGCGCTCAGCCTGCGCCAGGGAAAAGTGTTGCCCAAATACAGGCTGGTTGCGCCGGTGGTCTATAACCAGCAGGTCAGCGGTGTCATTGCGTTGGAATCCATGGCCGGGTTTACCCAGACGCAGAGGAACTTTTTGGAAGAAGCCATCGAGAGCGTGGCGATTGCTTTTTTGACCGCCCAGGCCCGCGCCCGCGTCAACGAATTGTTTGCCCAGACCCGCCAGCAGGCCGAAGAACTACGATCTCAAGAAGAAGAGCTGCGCTCCACTAACGAAGAACTCGAAACCCAAACGGAGAGCCTGCGCGCCTCCGAAAACCGCCTCAAAGCCAATCAGGTTGCGCTCGAAGCCGCCAACGTGGACCTTGAAGAGAAGACCCATATTTTGCAGGAACAGCAGATCGCCCTCGATCACCAAAACCAGGTTTTGCGC
>JBARBA010000587.1:0-2120 GCA_049792555.1 Anaerolineales bacterium | reverse complement strand
GGATAAAACCTTAAGAAATCCGCGTGAATCCGCAACATCAGCGTTATCCGCGTTCTATTTGAGCCATAACAGGCAAGAGCCTGAGCAGTCACGATGATTGAGATGATACGCCCTTCCGAAGTAAATTTTTGGCTCTCTTAAAGTCAGCGCCGTCTCAAGATTTCACCGCAGGGCGCGCCGGGAACGCAGAGAATTTAAGGTTTTCCCCGCGATCTTTGCGCACTCAGCGGTAAAGAGTGTATCAGTCCACGGCTGGGAAAGTCCTGTATGACTGCCGCCCGCCGCATAAAGCCAATCTCCCCGCATGGGCGGGGAGATTGAGTTGAGCGGGCCTGAGGCAGAAATAAAATCACGATTTGGGCGTTGCGGCTTTGCGCGCCACAGGCTTGCGGTCGGCCAGGCGTGTGCCGCCGATCATCTGATATTGGGTCGAATTGTCGCCAAAGATGCCTTTGATGGCCGAACGCAGGCGTTTCAAAGCGTCCCAGCACGCGCCGAGAATATCATCGCGCTGGTTGCGCAGCTCGGTCAAACGCACCTCGAGCGAATCGATCTCGGCTTGGATGGGGCCAACCTTTGCCAGGTTTTCCGCCAGTTGATCCGGCGTCAATTCGCCGACCTTGAAGTTCGGGTCGATGCGCTTCCAGGCTTCAATGGCAGTCTGGGTTTGTTTCTGTATATCGGTGGGGTAATTTTTTGCAGGCATGGTATGTGATCCCTCCGTAAGCTCCGGTCAAATGAAAACTGAATATCTCAGCGCCCGTTGAACCAGCCGTAATTATATGCCGATGCTCCGAATTTCGTCAAGATGCTTCCCGCCATCAACCAAACACGCGCTCCCGAAATTCAGACGGAAGCGCGTGTGGATGGCGTGGATGGGGTGGTTAATCAAATGGAAGGGGTGGTTAATTGAGTTTGTGGGGTGGTCAACTGAGTTGATGGGGTGGTTAATCGAGTTGATGTGCTGGTTAATCGAGTTGACGGGGTGGTCAACTGAGTTGATGTGCTGGTTAATCGAGTTGACGGGGTGTTCAACTGAGTTGATGTGCTGGTTAATCGAGTTGACAGGGTGGTCAATTGAGTTGAGTAGCGCATCCATCGAATGGAAGCGCCGGTTGGTCGAAACGAATTACATGTCAATCAAGTGGTTTGTGGCATCCATCAAAACGATGCGCCGGTTGGATGAAGCGCATATCAATCAGTCGGATTGAAGTGCGTAGTATATCGCAACTCAAATTTCCGTAACTGCCTACCCAGCAAGCAATGAGACGGATTGCAAAGCAAAGATGCTGGACAAAGTGGCAAAGATATTTCTGTCTTGCTTTCTGCAAGTAGAAATGACAGCCTGCAAGCGGGCATAGACTTCAGCTCCTTGAAAGGTGCGGAAGCAACCGCTCACTTTTTGCTTGACCTTTGCTGGGCGCAGGTCGCGTTCAGCCAGATTGTTGGTGAACGGCACACCTTCCACTAAGGCGAAAGCCAAGACAGCTTCTTCGTATTGCAGCAAACGTCGAAGCAAGTTCCGTCCGGGTGTATTCTTGGGCCGTCCTTTTCCTTCTTTGATTTTGGGATGCGGTTCTTCCTGGTCGGCCAGTAACAGGATTTGCTTATAACGCTGTCGCGCTTCATCTGCTGCCTGGCCTCGTAGCGGAAAAAGGAGTGTTTGGGCATAGAGTTCCAGCAGAAAAGAGCGCATTGTATCTGCCCACGAGGAATTTTCTTCTGCCAGTGCTTGCAGTTCTCGCACAATATGCGCATTACACAACCCATGTTGGGCACGCTTAAATTCAAAGTAAGATGCCCAACAATCATGGATGGCACGACCGATGAAGTCTTTCAAAACCGACTTTTCACTCAGCAAGGCTTTTTTTCCACGCTTGGCGTGAACAAATAAATAGGTATAGAGACTATTCCCAGCAGTGTGTAACCATTGTAACTTTCCTTCAATTCGCAAACCCGTTTCATCAAAATGCATGACATTGGCCTTTTTTAGCGTAACTTTTGTGCAAACAGTGGCCGAGATAGAAAAAACGGTTTAAAAAACGAACCTTACCAAATCCATATTATTGGGTATGCTCATGGGGCTTGATTACAGAACGAGGAAAAGCCATGAGCGACAA
>JBARBA010000586.1:0-10881 GCA_049792555.1 Anaerolineales bacterium | reverse complement strand
TGGCGCGCCTCGGTGCGCGTCTTTGATGCAGCCGTTCAGAAAGCCTATGGCGGCAAACGCAAGATCCATTGGATGGAAGTCTACGCCGGGGAAAAGTCCTTCCGGCAATTCCAGACCTGGCTGCCCGATGAAACCGTGGAAGCTTTCACCGAATTCCTGGTGGGCATCAAGGGGCCTTTGACCACGCCCATCGGCGGCGGCATCCGCTCGTTGAACGTAGCCCTGCGCAAGCTGCTCGACCTGTACGTCTGCCAGCGCCCCGTGCGCTACTATAAGGGCGTGCCGTCCCCGGTCAAGCATCCCGAATACGTGGACATGGTCATCTTCCGCGAAAACACCGAAGACATCTACACCGGCATCGAATTTGCGTACGGCACGGAAGATAACAAGAAATTCAAGCAAATCTTCAAAGAAGCCTTCCCCAAAGAATACGCCAAGATGCGTTTCCCCGATACGGCCGGCATCGGCATCAAACCGGTTTCAGTCGAGGGCACCGAGCGCCTCGTCCGCGCCGCGATCCGGTGGTCGCTGACCAACAAACGCAAGAGCGTTAACTTCGTCCACAAGGGCAACATCATGAAATTCACCGAAGGCGCGTTCAAGGATTGGGGCTATGCCCTGGCCAAGCGCGAATTCCGTAACGAGATCGTCACCGAGCGCGAGACCTGGATTTTGGGCAACAAGGAGAAGGACGCCAACTTGAGCGTGGAAGAAAATGCCAAGGCCATCGACCCCGGCTTCGACATGATGTCGCCTGCCCAACAGAACGACATTAAACAGGAAGTGGAAGAAGCCTTGAAGCTTTGGGACACGCACGGCGGCGGCAAATGGAAGACGAAACTGCTGATCAAAGACTCGATTGCCGACGTCAGCCTGCAATTCACCCTCATCCGCCCGCGCGATTACGACGTGATCGCCACCCTGAACCTGAACGGCGACTACCTTTCGGACGCGCTGGCCGCGCAGGTGGGTGGGATCGGCATCGCCCCCGGCGCGAACATCAACTACATCAGCGGGCACGCCATCTTCGAGGCCACGCACGGCACCGCGCCCAAGTACGCCGACCTGGACAAGGTCAACCCCGGCTCGGTCATCCTTTCGGGCGAAATGATGTTCCGCTACCTGGGCTGGACCGAAGTCGCCGACCTGATCGTCAAAGGCATGGAAGGCGCAATTGCCGCCAAGACCGTCACGTACGACTTCGCCCGCCTGATGGACGGCGCGACCGAAGTCAAGTGCTCCGAGTTTGGCGACGCGATCATCAAGCATATGTAGTTTTGAGTTCGTAAAACGGGACAGGTCAAAGACCTGCCCCGTTCGTTGTATCTGTGGCGCGGTATCAGTGTTAAAATCGCGTCTACATTTTTCGCCAAAAAATTACCAAGGAGGCACGGGTGCTAGCCAACGTCAAAACAACCATCTCGGGTTATGTGCAATACAGAGGCCAGGGACATTACATCTTTCTGCTCCACCGCATTACTGGACTGGGAACGCTGCTCTTCCTGGCGATCCATATTCTCGATACGGCGGTGGTCTACTTTGCGCCGTCGCTGTATGCGGAAGCCATCGCGCTCTATCGCTCAACGCCGTTTATGCTGGGCGAAATTGGCCTGGTCTTTTGCCTGCTCTTTCATGGCGTAAACGGGCTGCGCATTGCTTACTTCGACCTGTTCCAGCCGGGCGGTTGGGAGAAACACAACGCCAACCGCGTGATGCTGATTACCCTGATTATCAGCATCCTGCTCTGGCTGCCGGCGGCGGGTATGATGGGCTACAACTTGCTCAAGTTCAATTTCGGCATGTTTGGGGGCTAGGAGAAAATATGAGCGAAACAACCCGGAAAGTTCAGCTTAAACCCAATTACGACTCCATCGCCTGGAAATGGATGCGCTACAGCGCCATCCTGCTGATCCCGCTGGCCTGGGGACATATCCTGATCCAGGATGTGCTGGTGGGCGTGCATCAGATCGATTTAAATTACGTGGCCCAGCGTTGGGCGTTTTGGGGCTGGCGGGCCTACGATTTCTTGCTGCTGGCCTTTGCCTTTGCGCACGGCGTCAACGGCCTGCGCCAGATCCTTTCAGATTACATCACCGCTGCCAAATGGCGCAATATCATCTCATGGCTGCTTTTGGTCTTCTGGCTGGTGGTGTCACTGATCGGCGCAGTTGCCATTATCGGCGGCGTGAGAATGCCGTAGAAGTAGTTATTCAGCCATTACGAAATAGAACGCGGATAGCGCTGATTTTACAGATTTTCACGGATTTTTTAATCTTTATCCGCCCTAATCGGCCTGATCCGCGTAATCCGCGTTCTATTTAAGACTTCATTAAGATAGGACGGTACCAATGAACACTCACGAATTCGAAGTACTGGTTGTCGGCGCAGGCGGGGCCGGATTGATGGCCGGCTTGTATGCATCCAAAACTGCCAAGACGGCGGTCATCAGCAAACTGTATCCCACGCGCTCGCACACCGGCACGGCGCAGGGCGGCATTAGCGCCGCGTTCGGCAACAGCGAAGAAGACCGCCCCGAGTGGCACATCTACGACTCGGTCAAAGGCTCCGATTACCTGGGCGACCAGGACGCCATCGAGTTCATGTGCAACGAAGCCATTGAAGCCGTGCTCGAACTGGAGCACATGGGCCTGCCCTTCGACCGCACCCCCGAGGGACGCATTTCGCAGCGCCCGTTCGGCGGGCACACCAACAACGAGACCGGCAAACCCGTCCACCGCGCCTGCCATGCCGCAGACCGCACCGGCCACATGATTTTGCAGACCCTCTACCAGCAATGTCTGAAGAACAAGGTTAATTTCTACGACGAATTCCAGGCGCTCGACCTGCTGGTCGTGGACGGTAAAGCTGCCGGTGTGGTTGCCGTCGAATTGGCCACGGGCGAAATCCACATCTTCCACGCCAAAGCCGTCATCCTGGCGACCGGCGGACACGGGCGCATCTGGGAAGTGACCTCCAACGCTTACGCCTACACTGGCGACGGGGCGGCCATCGCCTTCCGGCGCGGCGTCCCGCTCGAAGATATGGAATTTTTCCAGTTCCATCCCACCGGCATCTACAAGCTCGGCATCCTGATCACCGAAGGGGTGCGCGGCGAAGGCGGCATCCTGATCAACGGCAAGGGCGAACGCTTCATGGAAAAATACGCCCCGCACGTCAAGGACCTGGCTTCGCGCGACGTGGTCAGCCGCGCCATTTACCTGGAAATCCGCGACGGCAACGGCGTCAACGGCTCGAATTACGTTTACCTGGACGTGCGCCCCGAAACCGTCAACAAATTTGCGGCGCTCGACGGGCGCACCAACCCCGACGGCTCACCGTACAACATTACCGGCCCGGAGATTTTGCACAAGCTGCCGGACATCGTCGATTTCTGCCGCGTCTACCTGGGTGTGGACCCGGTCACACAGCCCATGCCGATCCAACCGACGGCGCACTATACCATGGGCGGCATCCCGACCACCAAGCTCGGCCAGGTGGTGGTGGACGACAAGTGTACGCTCTTCCCCGGCCTGTACGCGGCGGGCGAATGCGCCTGCGTCTCGGTGCATGGCGCCAACCGTTTGGGCACCAATTCGCTGCTCGACATCGTGGTTTTCGGCAAGCACGCCGGTTTGAGCGCTGCCGGGTATGTTCAAAGCGTCGATTTTGCGCCCCTGCCCGACGACCCGGCGGCCTTTGCGCGCCAGCAGTTCGACGCGCTGCGCAACGGCGACGGCAAGGAAAACGCCTTCGACATTGGCGCAGCCATGAAAAAAGTCATGTTCGACGACGTGGGCGTCTTCCGCACCGAGGCCGGCATGAAAGAAGCCATCGAGAAAATCCACGAACTCAAAGAGCGCTTCAAACACGTCAAGCTGGCCGACGGCGGCAAGGTTTTCAACACCGAACTGCTGAATGCCTGGGAATTGGGCAACATGCTCGAACTGGCCGAGGTGATTACCACCTGCGCGCTCAACCGCCAGGAAAGCCGCGGCGGCCACGCCCGGCAAGACTTCCCCCAGCGCGACGACGTCCACTGGCTCAAGCATTCGCTGATCTCGGACAAGGACGGCAAGCTGGAGATTACGTACAAGCCGGTGGTGATTACGAAGTACCAGCCGAAGGAACGGGTGTATTAGCGGCTGTTTCAACTTGTGTTCCCGGAGGATGGATTGAAATGACGCCACAAGACCCAAGCTTATCGTCCGACTATGTTCATGCCACAAGCATCGAACCTGTCCAGGGAGGCTTGAAGCTGGTTACATTGCCAGATGGCTTCAAGTATTACGCCCACTCCTACGTTCCCGAAACAGAATTCATGTATAACGAGATCTATGTTAAACAGGAGTATCTGCGACACGGCTTGAGCCTTGATGATGCGGCATGTGTTTTCGATATCGGCGCGAATATCGGCCTCTTTACGCTCTTTGTGAAAGCCAGGAACCCCCGGGCAATTGTCCACGCTTTCGAGCCTATTCCAGAGACCTGCGATGTTTTGCGGCGCAATGTGGAACTGCACCACCTCACCGATGTATATATCCATAACATCGGTCTCGGTTCGCAGGTCGCCGCACAACAGACCTTTACTTATTATCCCAACATGGCCGGCAGTTCCACAGCCACGCCGGCCATTAAAAAGGCCCAACGAGAACAAATGGAAAGAGACGCAGGCGAGGCAGGCAAAGCCAACGTAGATTTTCTGCTTGCGACTGAACCGCGCACCGCGCCTGTGCAGACCATCTCCTCGTTTCTCGATGAGCACGATATACCGATGATTGATTTCGTTAAGATGGACGTGGAAGGCTCTGAGCTGGCTATTTTGCAGGGGATTGCCGAAAAGCATATCCCCAGAATCCGGCAGTTTGCCATGGAAACACATACCCCCCAGCTCACGCAAGAAGTTCGGGCTTTGCTGACCCGCATGGGGTTCAAGGTGGTTTCTGATCCTGGCATGGCGGGAAAGTACGGGATCGGGGTCTCGGAGGTACATGCCATTAGAGCCGGTTGACAGGCAAATGGTGTCTGTATGCCTGGCAACGCCGCCTAATTATGCCCGGCAAGGCAGTCCGATATTTGACGCGCTTAAGCGCGTGTTATGGAGAAAACGATGTTTCGCAGAATAATGAGACAAGGTCAGCAAGGCAATCAACTCAACGCAGAACAAATGGCGCTCCTGGTGAACGCGAACCAAGTCCTGACGGCGGGGAAACCGGCCGAAGCCGCCCCGCTCTTTACGCAGTTGGCGGTGGAGTTGGAAAAGCAGCAACACCCGCGTCGGGCGGCGAACGTCTATGCGCGGGCGGCGCACGCCTTTGCCGATGCGCAAAATGAAACAGCGGCGCTGGCGCAGGCGCGCAAGGCCCTGACGCTGTTCCTGCAATACCGGATGGTGCAACGCTCGCCCGTGTTCTTTGCCAACATCCTCCGCAAGATGAAAGCCCACAACATGAACAACGCCGCCAGCGCCATCCAAAAGGAATACGGCGGCCAGATTGGGGTAGCGCCTGTCGAAAGCCAGGCAGCGCCGTCCGCTCGACGGGGAGTTTTGCCGACCCAGTGTCCCAAGTGCGGAGCGCCCGTCGGGGCAGACGTCAATTGGGTCGATGAACGCACGGCAGAATGCGATTATTGCGGCACGTTGCTCCGCGCCGGGAATTGACCCGGCTTTTTCGCGGGCGGTGGTCGAGCAAAGGTTCCTGGCCAAGATTTTAAGACGGGCGTTTCGATGAACAAAGCTGGCCCATGATGGTCGGCGGGGCAGCCCCACTCCGTCGCCAGCCCTGCACCGACCCTGTCCAAATAAAGTGGGATTTACGCAGGACGGCCTACCGCAGGCGCGGGTAAAAACATCTGGACGATGTGGGGGGGTTATCGTGACAGTCCTGTCGTGATGCCGCTGTTTTCCAAAATAAAATCAATAAGGACAAAAGCATGAACAAATCGGTTATGTCGGTAATCCTTGCGGTTGTATTTATAGCTGCATCAATGAGTGGATGCGCTCCTGCCGTTACTCCTTCGCCCGTTCCACCAACAATGACATCGTCACCTATACCACCAACGTTTACTCCTGAGCCGGTTTCAACTGCGACCCTGATCCCGCCCACAATCTCTCCGCAGATAAGCGCCATCGAAAAAATCCGCATTGACCTGGAATTACCGGAATTACCATTGAGTTTTGTCGAAAAAACGGGGATGATAAACTCACCCAGCGGCGGTTTGGATGTTGTCAACTACCAGGATAGCGATGGGCGAATATATTCTGTTGACCCTGAAACCAACCAGGTTGTAGAAATTGATGCCCGAATACTTCTCTCAAAGCATGGAGACGCCATCCTAAAAACCTACTCAATGGAAGCTTTGAAATCCAGGGCAATGAAATACATTAAGGCGACCATTCCAGATTTCGAAAAGCTACAGTCTTCATGGACATATGAAGAAGGTGAAAAAGTGGATGTTTATTTCTTTTCATGGTACGGTGATTTAACACCCGGTTCCATGAACCGCCCTTTTGCACAAATCGGCTTTGATAAAAACGGTTTACTTTTTGCCTACTACAATACGTTGTTGCTTAACAAATAAAGAGCGCCAAATTCTGGGCGGTGGGGCAGCTCCACTCCGTTACCCTATGGGGATTACATTACCCAGATGCCCGTTCCACCTGTCACCTGCCCCATATATACTTGGCGGGGTGACGATTTTGGTCAGGGAACCTGCAACACAAGCGCACGGAAACCGCATTCGTATCATCACCAAGATTTTTCGCCATAATTGACCTAAGCTAGAATGTGTATTGCCAAACATATCGAGGAGCGCAAAATGCGGACAACCATTGTTTTGGACGACAACCTGATGAGTGAAGCATTTAAATATGCCGGAAGCATTCACACCAAGAAAGAACTTATCGAAGCGGCTCTCAAAGAATTTGTTGCGACAAGAAAAATCAAGAATCTGCGTGAACTCAAGGGGAAAATCCAATTTGACGATGCTTATGATTACAAATCAATGAGGGCAGGTTGATGATCCTGGCCGATCCATTCCGAACCCGCCACGCAAATGAAAGAAAACTGATGAGTGCTGTGTTACATGGAAAGACCGCCCTAATGACAGGCGCTTCGAGTGGGGTGGGAGTGGGTTTTGCCCGCCAATTGACAGCACAAAACGGTTACAAGCCGACGCATGTTAAATCCCCCGGTTCACTTCTCCCCCTTATGCTTGCAGGAGGCTCGCAGCATTTGGCAGTTCCTTGTGCTTTTCCCCCAGAAAGGCGTCAATCTGTTCGTAAAAATTACCGATGTCGATTGGCTTGCTCATAAAACCGGAGAACCCGGCAGCCAAAGCGCGCTCGCGTATGTCGGAGATGGAATCGGCGGTGAGCGCCAGGATGGGCGTGCCCGGCTTCAAGATGCTGCGCAGGTGAACAACCACCTCCATGCCGTTCATATTCGGCAGGTTGAGGTCGAGCAGGATCAGGTCGGGCTGCGTTTCTTCGGCGAGTTGGATGCCAATCAGCGGGTCTTGGGCTTCGAGCATCACATAGCGCCCCCTCATCAGACGCCCAACCAGCAACAGGGCGTCGGCATTGTCTTCAATATAAAGAATCTTGGGAAGGGATTTGCATTCTGTTTTTGACACACATCTATTATACGCAAGTTTCCACTTTCGCATGGGGATTTCATAAAGATTCTTTGGGGATTAGTGGCGGCCAAACGTAAGTCGAAATTAATTCTGACTTACGGCCATCCGGATGAATCCTTTTGTTTTCACCGTATAATACGCCTGCCATGACTCCCAACACCCCCGAAATCCCCCCGCTGTTCCTCGAACGCATGTCCCGCCTGCTGGGCGACGAGTACCCGGCTTTTGCCGAGTCGCTCAACGCCGCGCCGAAATCGGGGCTGCGGGTCAACACGCTCAAGCTGACGGCCGAACGGTTCAAAGAAATTGCGCCGTTCAGTCTGGGCGCAAATGTGCCCTGGTGCCCGTCGGCATTCCTGCTGGATGGTGAGGAGCGGCCCGGTCTGCACCCTTACCACATGGCCGGGCTGTATTACATGCAAGACCCGTCGGCCATGTCTCCGGCGGAGTTGCTTAATCCTAAACCCGGCGAGACGGTGCTCGACCTGGCGGCGGCTCCGGGTGGGAAGACGACGCATTTGGCGGCGTTGATGCAGGGCGGCGGGTTGCTGGTGGCAAACGAGATCAAGGACAAGCGCGTGGGGCACCTGGCCCAGAACGTGGAGCGCTGGGGCGCAGGCAACGTGGTCGTCACCAATGAAACCCCTGAACGCCTGGCGGACCACTTCGGCGCGTTTTTCGACCGTGTGCTGGTGGATGCGCCCTGCTCCGGCGAGGGCATGTTCCGCAAGGACATGGGCGCGCGCGCGGACTGGTCGCCGGAAATGGTGGCGGGCTGCGCCGCGCGCCAGCGCAATATTTTGCGCGTGGCCGCCAAATTGGTGAAGCCCGGCGGGTTTTTGCTGTATTCGACTTGCACGTTTGCGCCGGAGGAGGACGAGAGCGTTATCAACGGACTCTTTCACGGATTCACGGATAAGAACGGATTTCCTGAGTTCGATGTGGTGGCGCTGCGGCAATTTGCGGGGTTTATGCCGGGGAGGCCGGATTGGGTGGATGGTGAGAATATTTCGGCTACTTTGTCGGGGGCGGTGCGGTTGTTCCCGCACCGGCTCGAAGGCGAGGGACATTTTGCCTGTCTTTTGCAGAAAAAGGCCGGGGGTGGGGGCGAACGCCCGGAGCAGGTGCGCCGCGTCCGCCTTTCGAAGGAGTTTTGGGGACTGTGGCGTGGATTCGCCCAGGAAGTGCTCTCGGTCGATGTAACGGAAGAAAGGCTGCGGGTGGTGGGTGAACGGCTCTATTTTGTCCCCGAAGAGAGCATTGATTTCGGCCGGCTGCGCGTGGTGCATCCCGGTGTCTGGTTGGGAACGTTCAAAAAGGAACGTTTCGAACCGGCGCATCCGTGGGCGCTATTTTTAAAGCCCGGCGAGGCGAAAAATACGCTCGACCTGCCGGTGGACGGGCGCGAACTGGCGGCGTATTTGCGCGGCGAAAGCATCCCGGCAGATGTGAAAGGCTGGACGCTGGTGACGGTTTCGGGGTTTGGGATTGGCTGGGGCAAGGGCGTGCAGGGCGCGTTGAAGAACCATTATCCGCGCGGGTGGATCTAAAGCCAGTGTACGGAACGCATTATTATGATAACATTTTGCATCTTTTGCAGGAGGTTCGTATCACAAAAACAGTTTGCGGGTTCGCCATCCTGTTGCTTTTATTAACAGCCTGCGCTCCCGCTGCCAGCATTCCTGACGGGGCATCCTCCCAGCCGCCCTCGCAAACCCCCGGTCAGGCCCCAACCATCACCCCCAAAGCGACAGCCGCCCGCAGGCCGCGCCCGTCGCCTTCCCCGTCTGCGTCCGCCCGCCCCCATTGCGCCGATAGCGCCGTGTTCCTGGCAGACGTGACGATCAGCGACAATACGAGGCTGAAAGCCGGTCAGGCCTTCACCAAGACCTGGCAGTTGCGCAACACCGGCGCGTGCGCGTGGGATGCAGGCTATCGGCTGGTTTTCGTGGGCGGGAACCGGATGCGCAGCCCCGACTCTGTGCCGCTGCCCGAAACCGCGCCAAACGCCGCCTTGAACCTGTCCGTTGACCTGACCGCGCCCGCCGCCGACGGGATTTTTACCGGGCTGTACGAAATTCACAACCCGCAGGGCAAAGCCATCCCGATCGGGCTGACGAAAAGCATCTGGGTCAAGATTATGGTCGGGAACGTGGTCATCGCCCAGGCTACGCAGACGACCACCGGCGGGCAGCCCACTCCCACCGGCGCTCCAACCTCGCGCCCCAAAGGCCCCTGCCAACCGGAGCAATCTGCCACCGAAATTGTGACGCTGATCAACAACGCCCGCAAGGATGCCGGGCTGCCGCGTTTGAACGTCAACGCCCAACTGACGGCCTCGGCCCAGGGCCACAGCGACGATATGGCCTGCCACAACCTGTTCAGCCATACCGGCTCGGACGGCTCGTCCATCCAGGAGCGCATCATCGCCGCCGGGTATTCCCCGTCTGACTGGGGAGAAATCATCTACGCCGGCGGCTCGGCCCAACAAGCCTTCGACTGGTGGATGAACGACCCGCCGCACCGCGCCATCATCCTCGACCCCAAGATGGACGATGTTGGCGCAGGCTATACCTACGTGGCGGGCAGCGAGTACGGCGGCTATTTCACCGTCGATTTTGGCAAACCGTAACAGCAAACAAACTTTTTAACAAGGATGCCTTATGAAAAATGTTTCCAAATTCAGCCTGCTCCATCCCGCAACCCACGCAAGCCAGCCCATCCACTACACCTGGGGAGACCATGCCATTGCCGACCTGGGCCTGGATGAGATTGCCCAGGCCCTCAGTATGGGGCCGCAATACCGCGCGACGATCAAAGCCACGCTGCTCAAACTGAGCGCCGATGCGCAGGTGATTGACTATCGCCAGCAAGTGCTGGATGATTTCCTGTCTTCGAACGGCGTGGCGGCGGGCTTCGAAGAATTGCTGCCCCTGCTGGCGCGGCTGCGCGACTCGCTGACAACCCCGCCGAACCTGGGCATGTTCTCGCTCCAGGAGACGCTTGGCCGACTGACGGAACTCAACACCTATGTGACCTGCGTCGAAAAACTACAGAGCATCCTGACCACAGCGGGGACCGACCTGCATTCGCAAGGGTTATGCAACCTGCGCGATTGGCTCAAGGAAATCACAACCGATGAGACCTTTCAAGCGCTGCAGAAGAATTTACCTGAGTTGCTTGCGCGGCTGAAGGGCATCCCCAGCATCACCATTGGCGTCAACCTGGACAATGAATTGCGCCCGG
>JBARBA010000585.1:0-5421 GCA_049792555.1 Anaerolineales bacterium | reverse complement strand
ACTTTAGTTTCCGCTAACTGAAGATATAAAAAGGGGTGGTAAAGGGTCCCAAACATGGTAACCTTGTTTTGCGAAAGACAAAATCATGCGAGGAACCCATTACCATGTCAGATCATACCATAGCAGTCTTGTCCACAATCTGCCAGCAGCTTCCAATCGGAACCAATCTGGCAATCGTCCAGTTCCTATGGATGTTGATCAGCGGTGCGTTGTTGCCCAATCGTGGAGCCATCATTCCGGCCTTGAAATCAATTGGGTTGAGCGACGAAGAAACGCGGCGAGCATGGGCTGCATTTGGGAGTGGCGTATGGGACATCAATGAGTTGTGTTCCAAATTTGGTATCTATGTTCGGAAACTGCCAGAGTGGCAGGAGCGACGTTACGAAGGGTATCACCCAATCACAGTAGACATAACCGCATACTGGCGACTGACACTCAAGGATTGTCCGGGAGTGCATTTTCATCCTGCGGCGCAACGAGCCTTGCCAGCCATCAATATTGGACTGATTGGCGAGGTTGGAGAGATGAATGGACAACGGCTGGCATTGCTGCGCAGAATTGAGCGTGCCAACGGAACGGAAGTAACTGAACCTTTTTTGTGGAAAACGCTCCTACCAAGGGTCGCAAAAGACCTGAAAAGCGATGAAATTGCAGTGATTGACGCTGGCGTAAAAATTGAAGCCGTGCAAAATGCTGGAATTACTCGATATGTGCTCAAGCAGGCAAAAAATGTTACCGCTCGCAGGAACTATTTGCCGGAACATGACCTTGGGCGCAAACCTGAATACGGAGAAATCGTGCGTCCTTTGAAACGCACCCGAAAGGGAAAGACACTGCCAGCCAGCATTCCAGATGAGACTTGTACGCTGACAAAAGACGGACGAGAAATCCGGGTGGAAATTTGGCGCAAACTGGTTCGAACGGACCAAAAGCCCAGCCCGGACAACAAAACTTTTGATATCTATGTATTTCACGACCCCAAGTACAAGACGCCTTGGGTCTTAGCTACGCCGCTCAAACTAAAAGCGGAAAGTGTCTATTGCATCTATTCGGACCGCTGGCCGGTGGAACAAGTGCCTTTGAGTTCCAAGCAAATGCTTGGGGCGCAGCGGCAATTTGTTCACAACCCAGAATGTGTCCAGCGTTTGCCTGAAATTACCCTGCTGGCTGGCTCTATTTTGAGCTTCCTGGCGGCTTCTTTTCCGCCTGTTCCAACTGGCTTCTGGGACAAAAAACCAAAGAGAACGCCTGGCCGTTTCAGGCGGCAGTTGATGGGCAAGCCATTTCCCAGAGTTGCCGTGCTGCCTCGGCGACTCCGAGAAAAGCGCTCATCTACTGCACATTTGCTCAAAGGAAAACTCGGACCAACCCAAAAAGCGGCTCAAAAAGCGGGCACATAAGGATTTTGGCTCGAATTTTTACCTTTCTCTGCACCAAAAACTCATCGGACTTCGCTTCCGTCCTTTTGTGCTACCCGATTTTGCTCTTTTTACCAATTTGTCAAGCTACACTTAGCGGAAACTAAAGCGATAATAAGATCAGAGATTGCGAGAAGGAGTCACACCATGACAAACGACAACTTTACGGTCAAATTCTGGGGCGTGCGCGGCAGCTATCCCACACCGGGGCCGCAGACGGTTTATTACGGCGGCAACACGGCCTGCGTCGAAGTCCGCGCCGGGGGACACACCATCATCCTGGATGCGGGCACCGGCATCATCCCGCTGGGACGCGAACTGGCGGCGCGCGCCCGCAAAGACGGGGACAGCCCGCCCCTGCTGATCCTGTTCAGCCACCTGCACAACGACCACACCCAGGGCTTCCCCTTCTTCGGCCCGGCCTACAACCCCGCCGCGCGCCTGCATCTCTACGGCCCCGGCGCGTCGGAGCGGGCGCTGGAGGAACTGCTGGCCCGCAACCAGACGCCGCCCGCTTTTCCGCTGACGCTACGGGACATGAATGCCGCCCGTGAAATCCGCGCGATTGGTGAGCTGGACGGCATTCTTCTCGACGAGAACGGAATCCGTTTAACCAAAGGCCCCCTGACGGGGACAGGCGGCGGGTCAGACTCACCCGGAGTCGTCATCCGTTTAATGAAATCCTACGCCCACCCTGGCGGGTGCTACGTCTACCGTATCGCCTGGCGCGGACGCTCGCTGGTCTACGCCACCGACATCGAAGGCTACAGCGGCGGCGACCGCCGCCTGGCGGCTTTCGCCAAAGACGCCGACCTGCTGATCCACGACGCGCAATACTCCGAGCAGCACTATCGCGGCTTGAACGGTTGGGCCTCCACGCAAGGCTTCGGTCATTCGACGCCGCAAATAGCCTGCGAAACGGCCTCGGCTGCCGGGGCCAGGCGCCTGGCGCTCTTCCACCACGACCCGAACTACGACGACGAATCCGTCCACGATCTCGAAGAGCAGGCGCAGGCCATTTTCCCCCACACATTTTCGGCCCGCGAAGGTCTGGAAGTCGATCTGACAACGGCAGCGCGGGAAAACGGAGAGACGTTATCCCTGCGCCCCGTTTTCCCGCTTTTCGTCCCGAACGAGTAAAATATGTTAGCCATGACCGATATCCGTTCTGAAGATACCCGCAACGTCCTGACGCTCATCCCGCTCTTCAAGGGGCTGGGCGAGACGCAGTTGGCCTGGATCGCGCAGCGCGCCCACCGCCGCCTGGTCCCCAACGGGACGAGCATCATCACCGCCGAGCAGCCCGGCGAGGCGGTCTATATCATTTTGGCGGGCACGGTCAAAATCCACATCGAGCAGGCCGACGGGCGCGACGTGGTGCTGGCGATCATCGGCGCGGGCGACACGTTGGGCGAGATGAGCCTGCTGGATAGCGCCGGGCACTCGGCCAGCGCCGTCACGCTCGAAGATTCGCTGCTGCTGTGGATGGACAAGGCTGCCTTCCAGCAAATGCTGGCCGATTTTCCCCCGGTGACGCTCAACCTGGTGCGCATCATGTCGTCGCGCATGCGGCTGAATAACGAGTTGATCCAGGCCCTGGCCACGCTGGACGTTTACGGGCGCGTGGCGCGCCAACTGCTGGCCTTTGCCGAGAAGTACGGCGAAAGCCAGGGCCAGACCACCCTGATCCCCGTCCACCTGACCCAGGGCGAGATTGCCGATCTGGTGGGGGCCTCGCGCAAGCGCGTCAACCAGGTGATGGTCTTCTTCCGCGAACAGGAGTTCATTTCGCTGAACGCTGCCGGGAAGATTGTGGTGCTGAATCGGGAGGCGCTGGCGAAATACTGCCGGTAAAAGTCAAAATTACCCCATATTGGACAGTCAGCCCGTAGGTCGGTATTAATCCCGACCTACGGGCTGACTTATTTACGCCAATCCGCGAATGAGAAACGGCCCCAGCGGGCGGACGATGAACGCTGGCAAAATCTTCCACATAGCGATGGCAAAGCGGAAGCGCGGACTCTTTTGGTTGATGTGCGGCAGTTCCCCGCCGGGTTTGAGCGCGTACCAGTAGGCCAGCAGTTGTTTGCGCGGTTTCCACTTGAGTTTAAAGGTTTCGTTGCCTGAGCCGATCAGGCTGCGGCCAATATCGAAAGTCTGGAAGCCCTTCTGGCAGTAACGCTCGATGACTTTCCAGTACAGGAATTCCCCGGCATAGTTGGAGCGGTAGCGGCGCAGGATGTTGGCGTGCAGGTTGGTGACGACGCTGCCGCGCGCAATGAAGACGCCCGCCCCGGCAATTTTCGACTTGGGGCCGTAGAGCACCACAAATTCGAGCGCATCGCCCAGCGCGACGGCCATGCTTTGCAAGTAGGCTTTGCTGTGGTACGGTGAGCCGAGTTCGTGCATCGAGCGCGCCAGCCCTTCGTAGGCATCGTCGAGCAGATCGAGATGGCCGAATTTGACGGCGAAACCTTTTTTCAGCGACTTGCGGATGTGGTTGCGATGGTCGGAACTGAAATTTGGCATCAGGCTTTCAGGGTCGGAGGCCAAATCCATCAGGTAGGTGGCGTAGACCGGGTCTTGCACCCAGCCTTCGGGAGGCTCATCGGCGCTGGCGCTGGTCGGGAGACCAACGCCCAACCCAGCGCCTGACGGCGGGGCGAAACGCACGTTGACGTATTCCGCGCCCAGGTCGTCGCCCAACTGCCGGGCGCGGGCCAGCAGGGCGTCACGCGCTTCGGGCGATGAGAAGGCAAACCCACCGTAGGAGCCGAAGGGCGAAGTGGTCAGGTAATGACCCAGCAGGGGATGTTTGATCTCGACCAGCGAAAGGATGCCGTTGACGCCGCTTTCCTGTTCGGTCTCCAGGCGGTGGACGGGGAAGGCGTAGTTGCTGCGCGCGATGGATGTCCAAGCGTCGAGCACGGTGAAGGTGGCCGGGCCAAGCAGTTCGGCGGGCCAGTTGCTGGGTTCGTCGGGCAGGAGCAGGCGGACGCGCAGGTCAGACATGGGCAGCCTCGTTCAGCGCCAGCGCTTCGTCCAGGTAGGCAGCGAGCGGGGAGACGGGGAAATTGCGCAGGAGCTTTTTCAGGAATCTGGATTTGTTCAGGGTAAAGGGGAAAAGCAACGGGTGCGAAGCCAGGTCCGGCCACAGACGCCGCACGAAGTGGCGAGGGCGCACCAACTCGTAGGGGTGGAGAATGATGACGGGGCTGCATCCCGCTTTGAGTTGGCGTTCGAGGATGCGCAGCACGCTGTCGCTTAACAAGCCGACCATGAAGCTGGAGCCGTAGGGCACTTCGCCGCCCAGCAGCAATTCGGTGGAAAAGGCGCGCGGGGCGCTCAGGTTTTGCGGGCTGCCAAACATGGAGAGTGTGCTGACCGGCAGTTCCCAGATGCCGCCTTTTTTGAGCAGCGTGCCGGCCGGGGCGTAGATGGACGAGCTGTAGCGAAAGCCGTAGTATTCGAGCAGCGGGTAGGCTTCTTCGCGGATGCCGACCATCGGGGCGCGGTAGCCGCGCACGTTGTATTTCGCGCGCCATTTTTGCGAGGCGCGGATGTCTTTTTCGAGTTCGTCGGTTTCGACCAGCGGGCGGTGGATTTGGCAGTGCAGGCCGAGTTCGTGTCCCCGCGAGGCAATTTTTAGTGGGATTTCGGGATACCAGTCGGCGATCTCGCCGACCAGGTAGAAGCTGGCTTTGGCTTTGCCGAGCATATCGAGGATGGGGTCGATGGCATGTTGGCTGAAGCCGCCGTCCAGTTCGCGGCGCTGCTGCGGGCCGGCGAGGGAATCGTAGCGGCGGGTGAGGGCGAACCAGGGTTCGTAGTCGATACTGAGCAAAACACGCGGAGAGGGCGGCATGACGGTTGAATTATAGCTGGTAGTCGGCCAGTCTCCTAGTCTTCCAGTCCATTGGGCTATGGCTTTCTCAAAGTCGAAAATCTTTAACGCGAATACCGCAAATGAGCGAATTGCGCGAATAGGTGTCACCACACTTAA
>JBARBA010000584.1:0-5599 GCA_049792555.1 Anaerolineales bacterium | reverse complement strand
GGGTAGCCCTTCGACTGCGCCACCGCGCAGTTCTGCTCAGGACATGCGAGATGTTGTTATCTCCCCGGCGCAGCCCGCAGGGTCACGCTGGCCTGTCCCGGTTTGCGGAATTTGAGCACGTCGGGGTGTGTGGCGGCGTATTTTATCATGCCGTCGTTGTCCCACGTGCTGCGTCCCGGGGCGTAGACGGCGCAGTAAGCGCCGCCCTGCACGCTTTCGCCGCGCAGCAACACATCGTTTTTGATCTCAGCCGTTAGCGCGGTAATTTCCTGCTCGGCAGTTTCAAAGACGGGTTGGTATTCGGCCTCCAGCGCGTCCAATTCGGCCTGGATGCGCTCGAAAAGTCCGGCGCGTTTTTCGGTGTAGTCCATGCGCGTCAGGTCGGTGTCGGCCTGCAGGTTGGTCAGCCGGAAGAGCTTTTCGGAGACGTAGCCCCTGCTGGGCGCCGGGGCAATTTTGCTCAATTCGGCCACAGCCAGTTGCTGCAAACTTTTGCTCAAGTCATTGAGCGTGGTTTTCGAGCGGCACTTTTGGAGGGCTTCTTCTTCCAACTGTTGGACGTACTGCGCGCTGATGCTGTGCTTCTTGGCGATGGAATCGGGTGTTTCGGGCGATTCGCCGTCCAGCCCATAACGGCGGCAGGCCACCTGGAAAACGTGGTCGCCCTTTCCGCCGCTGCTCAATTTCTCCTTGATGGCCGTCACGAACCCTGAGACAAGCTGCTCAAGGGGACCGTTGCTCAACAGGTCGATCTGGGCGCGTTCGAACCCCACGCCTGCGAGCAGGCTGTTGAACTGCGTTTCCTGCCCGTAGGCGCTCCCCAGGAAATCATTCAAGCCCGATAGTTGCATTTTAAAGTTCATACTGCCTTCTTTCTGTACCCTTTACGGTCACAAATTGCTTTTTCGTAAGCGGGAAAGCGATTTGTAACCGGGGTATAGGTATCCTGAAAAATTCTTTCCGAGCTTTATCCACAGATTACGCAGACACCGTGCCCGTAGGGTATGTCGCAGGTAGAAACGGCAAAAAACTTAAAAAATCTGCGAAATCTGTGGATGAGTTCTTGGTTCACGTGGAAAAAACTTTTCTGGAGAACTATATTATGTGACGCGGTCTTCTTTCATCAGAAAAGCGCCTTTGAGACAATCATCATAACAGATTAATCGGGGAAAATCTTTTGCAATACTTCGGGACAATATTTTGCTACCATCCCAGACGAAAGGCCGTTCTCTGTGCAAATATCGGAATATAAGTCTGCCGAGGAGCGCCGGGTGCGCGCCTGGGTTTCGCGGTCGAGGCCCCACAGGCCGAAGCGCTGCGTCCAGCCGCGCTCCCACTCGAAGTTATCGACCAGCGTCCAGTAGAAGTAGCCCTTCACCGGCCAGTTGTAGTTGACGGCGCGCCACATCTGGTGGACGTGCTGCGCGATGTAACGCGGACGCATTTTGTCGTCATCATCTTCGACGCCGTTCTCGGTGACGAGCAGCGGCAGGTTTGGGTAAGTGGTTGTGGCCCACTTCAGCGTGTCAAACAGGCCGTTGGGGGTGTTGGCAATGAATTGGGTTGTGCTGAGATCAGAGCCGGCGGGGTAATAGCGCTTGCCGAACAGTTCCTTGCGGTTGGTGATATCGAACTTGATGGTATCCACCGAGTAATAGTTGATGCCGAGATAATCTTGCAGGCCCTTCACTTCGGGGATGCGCACATTGCCCATTGGCGATTTCATCACGCCGCTGCTGATGGCGCTGGGGAAAGCCATGTTCACGCCGGCATATTGGATATTGCGCATGAGCACATCCAACGGGAACCAGGGACGGGCGGCCACCATCGGGCGATAGTGCAGGGCATAGCCGACGCGCGCTTCGGGCTGGATCTCGTGAATGGCGCGGTAAGCGGCGGCGTGTCCCCGCAGCAGGTTGGCGAGCACGCGCAGGGCTGCGCCGAAGCCTTGCGCGCAGCCGGGGAAAGCGCCCGTCACGTAACCGTTCAAGGCGTAGAGGTTCGGTTCGTTGATCGTGACCCAGGTTGTCACGTATTCTTTGAGCGCTTCGACCACCTTGCGCGCATATTTCTCGAAGGCCGGCGCAATCCCCGGCATTTCCCAGCCGCAGCGGTCATAGAGCCACAGCGGGTCGGAGAAGTGGTGCAGCGTGACCAGCGGCGTGATGCCGCGTTCGACCATGCCGCGCGCCATCATGCGATAGCGTTCCAGGGCGTCCTCGTCCCAGCGCTCCGGTTCCGGCTGGATGCGGCTCCACTCCACCGAGAAGCGGAGCGCATTGTGGCTGGTTTCGGCGGCGCGGTCCATGTCTTCCTTCCAGCTCCCGCCCCACCAGTCGCAGGCCAGCCCGGCCTGGTCTGCGATGTGCCCATTCTGTTCCCAGCGGTACCAACTGTTGTTTGTATTATTGCCTTCCACCTGGTGCGCGGCGGTGGCGGTTCCCCATAGAAATCCACGCGGGAAGTGGACGGTTGCCTGGGCCATGTTTCTCTCTCCTTATCAAAATCCTAAAGGTCTTAAAGACCTTTAGGATTTTCCCTGCCGGGCCATATACGCCAAATACAACGCCACCGACCCGGCGACCGCGGCATTGAGCGATTCGATCTGTCCGCGCATGGGCAGTTTCATCAGGATATCGCAGGATTTTGCCACCAGCGGACGCATGCCCTCGCCCTCCGAGCCGACCACCAGCCCCAGCGCGCCATCCAGTCGGACGCGCTCCGCACCCGTTGCCTGGTCGCCGCCTTCGAGGCCCACGATCCACGCCCCGGCTTTTTTCAGCTCTTCGATGGCCTGGTGCAGGTTGTCCTGCGCCACGAGCAGGTGTTCGCTGGCCCCCGCCGAAGCGTTGACCACCGCCGGAGTCATTTCCACCGTGCGCGCCAGCGGGATGACCACGCCATGCGCGCCGACGGCTTCGGCGGTGCGCAGCAGCGCGCCGAAGTTTTGCGGGTCGTTGAGCGTATCGAGCAGCAGCACGAAGAGCGGCTCCTGGCGTTTTTCGGCCAGTTCGAAAATATCGGTCAGGTCGGCGTAGGGATAGGCGCTGACTTCCAGCGCCACGCCCTGGTGGTTGGCCTTGAGCTTCTCCAGTTTGGCGCGGGGCACATGTTCCACCGGCAGCTTGCGCCGAAAAGCCATGTCGATAATATCTTTCAGGCGGCCTTTTTCTTGCGCGCCTTCGGCCACTTCGAGACGAAAAGCCTGCCGCCGGTTGGCGCGCAGGGTTTCGTAGACAGCATTGCGTCCGTAGATGAGTTCTTTCATTGTTTATCCAGGCGGGGGAACCGCTATCCTTTTAAGAGTTTGCTGATCTGGCCCCATAAATCGGGTAATTCAAGTATTTCTGCGAAGGCTTTCACATACTGCTCGATGCGGGCCGTATCCAATTTCGGGTGTTTTACGGCAATGTTGCGGATATCTTCCAAATCTTTCGGGCGATGGGCGACGGCTTTCATGATGATTAAATCTTCCGGCGTTGGCAAGCGCACCGAAAACGAGGCCACCTTGTACTCTATACTGCGCTCCACCATTTCCTCTTCAAAAGCCAAGACGCCGAGAGAAATATCGATATTTGCGCCACTTTCGGTGTGACGCATCAACAAAACACGGCTTTTATGAGCAAACTCCACCATGTTTTGAGCGCGCGGCTCAATACCTTCCGCCCTGGCAAGTTCGATGATGCGCGGAATATCTGCAAAAGATGCCAGGAACATCGCATCGAGATCAACTGTCATGCGCGGTTTGCCCAGGAAACCTGAGGCAATGCCTCCAATAATGACGCCTTGATCGCCGAAACGGGTAAGCAAGCCTTGCAAGGCAATTAATGGCTTGATAAGTGAAGCGAAATCTTTTGGTACTTTCATTTTCCCTCTTTCAATTTAGCCCAACGCATAAAGACTTCCATTTCATCTTCGTCCGGCTTAAAAGAAAAACCCAGCCCTTTGGCAAGCCGCCAGACGGTATTCATTTGTTGCCAATGTTCCTCCATCGACAGGGCGCGCAGTTCCTGCCGCTCGATTTCCTCAACGGCCTTCCAGCGTTCGCGGTAGAACTTGACATCTCCGGCATCCATGCTGTGATTATAGCATGGGCATCATTAGGCCGAAGCGCCCGAATCGCGGCTCTCTGGGGATTAGCGTGGTTTCCCCTATATCTGGGGGCCAACCCCAACCCGTAGGTCGGGATTAATCCCGACCTACGGGTTGGAGAGATCACGGAGATTCCCGAATCTCTGCATTTGGGGCAATCACATTTGGGTAATGGTTATATTTCGGCTGACGGCTTGTTCACCCTTGCGTCAAATCATCCGTCAGGCCGCAAGAGAAGCTCAAAACTGGAACTTTTGACCCACTAAAAAAACTGCGCTTTATCTCAATGCCATGCCGCATACAATTGAAGCATCCCCACGACCAATATCATTACGAACGCAAACAAATGCCCCGGAAATAAGCCATGCGCCAGGCCGGTTTGTTTTTCAAGAGAATCGACGCGCGCGCCAAGCCGACGCGCAGACCGGATGATGGTCACGGGCACAGCCAGTCCAGCCCCGAACAAAACCAGCGAAATCCACGCCACCCAGCCCGGGACAGAACCCAGCACAACCTCGATGATGAGAATGAGCAAAATAAGGACTATTGCCGCGCCCAGTTGAAGCGCCGACTTAAGGTAGCGATGGAATAAGGCGATGGGGGCAAGCACTTCTTCGGGCAATGGCCCCGGTTTGCCGCGATATGGAACGGCCAACAAATCAAATTTCAGGCTGATCCATCCGATGGCTATCACAAAACCAACACAGATGAATAAAATCATCGTCATATTTTTCGCATCGAGAAGAATGCTTGATGGATGCCAGGTCGCACATAATTGAAGCGCCCCCACCAGCAGGAGCAGCACGAATGCGAACATGTGCATTCCAAGCAAAGTATGCGCGAGCCTGGTTTGCTCTGCGGGCGTATCGGTGCGCTGCCCAAAACGACGCGCGGTTGGGATCACCAGGATGCTTGACCGAACCGCCACCACCACGAACACAACCAGTGAAGTCCATGCCATCCAGGCCGGGACGGTGGCTTGCGCAATTTCCATGACGAGCGTGGTCACAATCAAAATCATCGCTGCGGCAACGGCAACCGGTTTCCCGGTTACATACCGATAGAAATAAGTCATCGGGGACAGCACGTCTTCCGGCAGGATGCCCGGCTGGCCGCGATAGGGGACGGCCAGCCAGTCGAATTTCAAGTCGACCCACAAGACGGCGCTCAAAAAGCCGACACAGATGAACAAAATCATGATCATTTTTTCTCCTGGGTGAATTCCGGGCTGAATGCTTGTTGATATTATTGCACGAAACTTCGCAAAACGTCCCATCAGAAATGATAAATCTCGCGGCGCAGCCCGGCCCGGCGCATCTTTTGGCCGCAACGCTTGATTGCAGGGTTGAGCTTCTTGGGCGCAAAGTCTGGCTTTTTGGGTTCGAAACGCAAAAATTCCTGTTTTAAACCAGAATGTTCTGGTTTGAAACAGGAATTTTTCTGTTTTAAACAGAAACATTTGTGTTCGGAACAGAAAAGTTTCTGTTCCAAACAAGAATGTTGTGGT
>JBARBA010000583.1:0-28323 GCA_049792555.1 Anaerolineales bacterium | reverse complement strand
CAGTTATTTGATCCACATCCCGCCGGGGCTGAACAACCGGCAGGCTGTGGCGCTGGTATTTGTCTTCCACGGCCAGGGCGGGACGGGGGCTTACATCCGCGCGTTGACCGGGTTCGACGGCATCGCCAACGCCAACGGGTTCGTGGTCGTTTACCCGAACGGGAGCGGGAGCGACAGCACGCTTTCGTGGAATGCGGGCGCGTGCTGCGGGTATGCCGGTCAAAACAACGTGGACGAAGCGGCCTTTGTGTCTGCGATCCGCGCCGACGTGGACACGCTCGTCGCTGTGGACGGCAAACGCATTTATGCGACGGGCCTTTCGAACGGCGGTTTCCTGGCGTATGCGCTGGCCTGTGAAATGTCCGATACGTTTGCTGCGGTGGCCCCGGTGGCGGGGCTGCTTTTGTACGATCCCTGCCAGCCGCAGGGGCCGGTCTCGTTGCTGCACGTGCATGGCCTGGCGGACACGGTCGTGCCGTTCGAGCAGGGGGTCTATCCCGGCACCGACAAGCCGTTTTCGGCGGTCAGGGAAAGCGTGGCAAGCTGGGTGAAGCTGGACGGCTGCGCGGGCGCGGGGGAACCGAAGAAGGACGGCCTGTTGACGCGCATTTCGTACGGCCCATGCGCGCCCGGCGTCGACGTGGAGTTGGATACGATTGATGGGATCGGCCACGCCTGGCCTTCGCCGTACGTGCTGCCGGCCTCGCAAATGATCTGGGATTTCTTCGCCGCGCACCCGAAGCCGTAGGGTGGCTTGCCGGGTGGGGGGAAGGCATTTATCCACGAAGAGCACGAAATTCACGAAGAAGAGCGAAAGGATTTTTGGTATTTTTGCCGGTTGCGTGCTTGCTACCGGCTGTTTTGTGTTTGCTTCCGGCTGTTACGAGCTTGTTTCCACCTATTCCATGCTTGCTTCTGACTGTTTTGCGCTCTCTACCGTCTGTTTCGTGCTTTCTACTGACTTTTTTGTGCTCTCTACCGTCTTTTTCGTGCTCTCAAACGCCTATTTTGCGTTCGCTACTGCTCGTTCTGTGTTCGCTACTGCTCGTTCTACGCTTCCTACCACTCGTTTTATGTTCCCTACCACTCGTTCTGCGTTTCCTACTGCTCGTTCTGTGTTTTCTACCGCTCGTTCTGTGTTTGCTACTGCTCGTTTTGTGTTCGCTACCGCTCGTTCCGTGTTCGCTACTGCCTGTTTGCGCTTATTTTGCGCATGATTCATGCAAAAAAGGGCGTTTGCGTTTGAAAATGGCAGGGTTTCGCTGAAAAAATGGCTCTTTGGGAAGCAATGTAACTTCCCGCCAGCCGTAGGTCGGGATTAAGCCCGACCTACGGCTGGCCTTTTTTCATCCCTTCGACAAGCTCAGGGCAAGCTTTCATCTTTCATCTTTCATCCTTTCAATCATCCTCCCCGCCTCATCATACGCCACCTTGTAGACGTACTCGCCGCCATCGCACGTGGCCAGCGCGCGCGCCTGCCTGGCGTGCTCAAGCGCCGTCTCCCTGCCGCCCCACGCATCACTGCTCTCTGCTCTCTCTTCTCTACTCTCTGCCAGCGAAGCTAGCTCTGCTAGAAACAAATGCACATCGGCCCCCTGCAAGACGTAGCCGCTGCGCCCGGTGATCAGCAGCGCTTCGTTGGCCAGGCGCAGGGCCTCGTGGGTCTCTCCCTGCGCGTGACGCAGCTTGGCGACTTCGAGCAAAATATTGGCTTCATCCATAACATTGTTGATCGCCCGGCAGCGGCGCAGGGCTTCGCCCAGGTGTGTTTCGGCTTGAGGTAAAACCCCGGAAGCGCGGTAGGCCGCGCCGAGCAACCAGTGGATACGCACGTAATCACGCTCAACGGGGAATTGTGTTCTCGCCATTTCATCGGCCAGTTCAAGGGCGCGCTTTGCATGTTCGATGGCGGACTGGTAATGACTGACCGCTGATAACTGATCACTGTTCACTGCTTCTCTTGCCATCAGCAGGCAGAGCAAGGCATGGTATGCCATATCTAGACCTAATGCGTGAATGTTTTTTTCTTCTTCCCAGTGCGCTTTCGATAAATTCATCTCTTTTTTTGCTTCATCCCATTTACCCAAATAACTTAATGTTCTTCCAAGTTCTCGATGATTGATGTGTTCGTCATATTTATCTTGAATTTCTTGGCACAAGTCGATGCTACAGCGCAAGTTATGTTCCGCCTGTGCCAGCGCGCCGATGTAGGTTTGTGCCATATATGCCACATTCCCCAGCCCGGTGGCGAGATTTCTCTTTTCGTTTCCTTTTTCTACCAAGGTAATACCCATTTCCCACAGCGGGACGGCGCGGCGCGGTTGTCCGCTCATAGAGCAGGCGTTGGCGAGTTCGTTGAGTGTCCAGGCTTGCCACGCTTCATCTTTCAAGCGAGGTAGCTTATTTTCACCATCAGGAAAAAGTGCGCTGATCAGCTCAGAAATTAGTTGGTATGCACCAAATTGATAATATAGAGCATCTAATCGGCCTCTGTATAGTTTTATTGCTTCATCAAACTTTCCCGCCCTGGCCAAGTGATGGTACAGTTCGATCACCGCGGCCAGGTCGTCCAGTTTTTCCACTTTTTGGGGTTTGGGGATGGCTTCAAAGTAGTCGGCCAGGCGCGTGTGGGCGGCGGCGCGGTCGCTGCCAGCCAGCCGGTCGTAGGCGTAGCGGCGCACGATGGGGTGCAGGTCGTACTGGTTGGCTGTGCGGTCCCAGTGCAGCAGGCCACGTTTTTCGAGCATTTCAAGCGATGCGACCAAGAAATTATTGCCCCGGCCGGAACCCTGCACGCTTTTGAGCGCATCGTAGCCCACCGGCGCGCGGAAGCAGGCGATGCGCCCCAGGAGTTTTTGCTGCGCGGGGGTCAGGCTGTCGAAGGCGGCTGCGAGGATGTGATGCTTGTTTTGAATGATGTCGCCGGTCACGTCCAGGCGCGCGGCGGCGCTGACGTCGCCGGGGGTTTGGCGGTCGTTGGCGATCCAACCGGCCAGGATGCGCAGGCTCAAGGGGTGATAACCGTAGGCGGCGCAGGCATTTTCGATTTCGGCGCGCGCGCCGCGCATGCCCTGCGCGTGGAAGAAATCGACGGCGTCTTTGGCGCTCATGGCGCGCAGTTCTTCTTCGCGGCAGCCTTGCAGCAGTCCGCCGCGGCTTTCGACGGCGCGCGGGGTCAGGCGCGTGGTCATCAGGACTTTGCTGCGCAGCAGATAGCCATATGCGCCCAACCCGCGCAGGAAGGCGTCGGCGTAAGGGCTGACGCAGTCGCGGGCGGTGTCCGGGCCGTCGGCCCCGTCCGCGCGGATTTCGTCGGCCTGGTAGGCGGCACCCATGCTGGCGTAGGCGCGCAGTTCGCGCTCGAAACCGTCCAGGATCAAGAGCAGGCCGGGGCGTTGCAAGGCGTTGAGCAGCAGTTTGGTCTTTTCACGGGGGTTTATTCTTTCGGCGTTTGGCAGGCCGAGGTAGGTGAGCGTGGCGGTCAGGAAGTTGTCGAAGCTGGCGTCGCCCTCGTAGAAGCTCCACCAGAGGACTGCCGGGCAGGTCTGCGCGTCCAGGTCGTGCGTCAGCCAGTGCCAGGTCAGGGCGCTTTTGCCGAAGCCGCCCAGGGCGCATACGATCAGCAATGGATGGCTTGGGTCGTTTTTGAGCCAGCCGGTGAGCATGTTGCGTTCGGCGTGACGCCCGGTGAAGTTTTCGGGCATGGCGTAGGGATGGGCGAGTCGCCAGCTTTCGGGCAGCGCCACATCATCGCTTTTGGCTGTCAGCGGCTCGCCGGGGATGCGCGCATTTGGTTTGCCCAGGGCGGTGAAGAGTTGTTTCCAGGCGATGGCCAGGCGGTCGGCGCGCTGGAAGTCGATGTAGGTGAAGATGTTGATGTCTTCGGGGATGTCGCACTTTTCAAGCAAGATTGGGATGGTACGCTGGTGCTTGCCCGCCGGGTCGTGCAAAAACGACAGCAGTTCTTCGAAGGCGGCCCATTCGCTGGCCATCCAGGCCGGGGTCATCACCAGCAGGGTGTGGGCGCTGTCTTTGCAGGCGTCGCGCATGTTGTGGCGCGAGGGTTTGCCGGGGGTGAAATCGCGGAAGTCGATGCAGGCTTTCAGGCCGGCGTCTTCCAGGGCGGGCAGCAGGGTTTCGACGGCCCAGGGTTCGTCCTTGTGGCTGTAGGAGATGAATACGTCGTATTGGTATGTTTCTTCTGGCATGGCCTTCCCTCTTGGTGCAGATGAACCAGGAGCTTATCCGCAGATGTCGCAGATTTTCGCAGATTTTTAAAATCTGTGTAATCTGCGAAATCTGTGGATAACGATTGGAAAGAACTTTTTTGAATACCTATGGCAAAGGCGCGATCTCTTCACTGCCATCGACGCTCGGTTGATCGGGCCGGGTAAAGCGGATGGAGAAATATCCCACACCGGCGACCAGCGCCAGGATCGCCACGCCAAACAAGGTAATCATGATGCCGGTCACCAGCGTTATTTCTGGTGAAGACTGGCCGCTCTCCATCAAGGCTGGGGTTCTTGCCGAAACCATCATGTACGTTCCAAAACAGGCCAGCGCCAGGGCGGGGATGCCGCACAGCATGGCGGTCACTGCGGTGATGATAATGCCGATTGTTCGGTTCATGGAATACTCTCCTGGCAACTACTCAGGCTCTTGCCCGTTATATCTCGAATAGAACGCGGATGACGCGGATCAGGCGGATTTTCGCAGATTTTTAAAGGTTTTATCCGTGAAAATCCGCCCAACCCGCCGAATCCGCGTTCTATTTTCCTGTATGGTAGAGAATCCTGTATAGCAAATGGGAGCAGCGCATGTTTTGCTGCTCCCGTTTGGATTAACTTCTCAGTTTCGCGCCGAGTTCCTGCTCCAGCCGCCGCACGATCTTGGTGCGGATTTGGGCGGCGTCCTTGTCGGTCAGCGTGCCTTCGAACGACTGGTAGGTCAGACTGTAGGCCAGCGATTTCTTGCCTGCGCCGATCTGCTCGCTACGGAAGACGTCGAACAGGCGCACCGCGCCCAGCATCTTGCCGCCGGTCTGACGGATGAGCGCCGCGACGCGCTCGGCGGGCAGGTTCTCATCGACCACGACGGCGATATCCTCCAGCACGGGCGGGAATTCGCTGACGGGTTTCACGTCAAAGGAGGCCCCGGCCGCTTTGAGCACGGCTTCCAGGTCGAAGTCGGCGACCAGGACGGGGGAGACAAAGTTGTAGTTCTCCTGCACCAACGGGTGCAGTTCGCCGAAAACTCCCAGGGCAGTGTCGCCGCATAAAACGGAAGCGCACTTTCCGGGGTGGAAGGAGGGGTGTTCGGCCGGGGCGTAGGTCACGTTCAGGTGCAGGGCATCCATCAGGCCCTCGACCAGGCCCTTTAAATCATAGAAATCCAGTTTGGGAGCGGCCTTCGTATCCCAGGCCGTTTCGTAGCGTTTTCCGGTGATGGCCAGCGCCAGGCGGCGCGGCTCCAAGGGAAGATCGTTGCCCTGCGGGATGAAGACCGGGCCGATTTCGAACAGGGCCAGCGCGTCGCGCAGGCGGGCGTTGCGCTCCACCACGTTCAGCACCGAGGCCAGCAGGCTGCGGCGCATGACGCGCTTTTCGGGCGCAATCGGGTTGGCCAGTTTGACGTATTCAACGGTGGTAGGGGCGGGTCCCGTAGGGGCGGGTCTGAGACCCGCCCCTACCACAAGGCGGTTCTCGATCTCCGGCGCGGTCATGCGGTGGGTGATGACTTCCTGCATGCCCAGCGAGACCAGGATATCGCGCACCAGGTTTTCGCCGTCGAGCGAGGGGTTGCTGCGCTGCGGGGGCAGGGCGTCGGCCATGCGCGTTTCGGGGATGCGGTCGAAGCCGTACAGGCGCGCCACTTCTTCCATGATGTCGGCCACGCCCACCACGCCCTCGCCGATGTCCATGCGGAAGGACGGCGTGAGGATGTGTAAAAGATGGCCGCTGATCTGGCACTTGAATTCAAGGCGCTCCAGCATTTCAGCCGCTTCGCTCAACGGAATGATGACGCCCAGCGCGCGGTGGATGTCGTTCTCGGTGATCTCGACCGACGGGTTGACGGGTCGCAACGGATAGGCGTCGGCGATGCCGGGGGCGATCTTGCCGCCGCTCCAGGCCGCCATCCAATACAGGCAGCGTTTCAACCCTTCGAGCGCCACATCCGGATGGACGCCGCGCGAGAAACGGTACGAGGCCTCCGAGTTCAGGTTGTGGGCGTTGGCCGTCTTGCGGATGTTGATGAAGTTCCAGGCGGCGGCTTCGAGCAAAATGTTGGTTGTGCTCTTGGAGCGGACGCTGGCCTTGCCCATTCCTGTGCCCGCTTCCGGCGCAGTGGCATCCAGTACTTCTTTCGACGAATCGTAGATTTCGCTTTCCAGGCCGCCCATCACGCCCGCGATGGAGAGCGGGCCTTTTTCGTCGCAGACCAACACGTTGGTGGGCGTCAGCGCGCGTTCGACGTTATCGAGCGTGGTCAGTTTTTCGCCTTCGCGCGCGGCGCGGGTGATGATGGTGATGGGTTTCCCGGCGGCGCGGTGGGCCAGCACGTCATAGTCGAAGGCGTGCAACGGCTCGCCGATTTCGAGCATGGTGTAGTTGGTGGCGTCCACGATGTTGCTGATGGGGCGCATCCCGGCGGCTTTCAGGCGGCGCTGCACCCAGTAGGGGCTGGGTTTGATTTCGACGTCGCGGATCAGGGCGGCGGTGAAGCGCGGATTGAGCGAGGGATCGCTGATCTGGAAGTTGATCTTGCCCTCGACCGACTCCCCGGAAGTTGCCAACGCAAACTGCGGCTTTTTGAGTGGCTGACGGGTGAGCGCCGCCACTTCGCGCGCCAGGCCCAGGATGTTGGCGTTGCGCGCGTTGTTGGGCAGGATGCTGATTTCGAGCACCACGTCGCCCAGGTAGTCGGCCAGCGCCGCGCCGACGGGGGCGTCGTCGTCGAGGAAGATGATGCCTTCGTGGTCGTCGGAGATGCCCAACTCGTACTCCGAGCAGACCATCGAGTAGCTTTCCACGCCGCGGATTTTGGCGCGTTTGAGCGTGGTCAGCACGTGGCCCTCGGCGTGGCCGTCGTAGAGCGTGGAGCCTTCTTTGGCGTACGCCACCTTGATCGGTTTTACTAGCTCCTGGCCCTTGAATGGCAGCAGGTTGGGCGCGCCGGTCAGCACGCTATGCAACTGCTGCCCGTCGAACAATTCGCACAGCGTCAGCCGGTCAGCGTTAGGGTGCGGCCCCACCGCGCGGATTTCGGCCACGACGATTTTTTCCTTGTCCCACGAGATGCCGTTGATCTTGAAGCCGTACTTGTTTTCTTTGGGCATCTCCCAGCCGACGTAGTGAATCTCGTCCACTTCCAGGCCGGATGTGGTCAGCAGGCGCGCAAGCTCTTCAATCGGGATATTGATGTCGACAAAATCTTTTAGCCAGGAAACGGGTGTTTTCATGCTGGCCTCCTTCCTAGAATTGCTCAAGGAAACGGATATCGTTTCCCCAGAAATAGCGAATGTCATTCATGCGGTGCAGCAGCATCGTTTGGCGCTGCGGCCCCATGCCGAAAGCGAAACCGGTATAGCGGCGCGGGTCGTAGCCGCCGTTTTGCAACACGTTTGGATGCACCATGCCGCAGCCCAAAATTTCCAGCCAGCCGGAGTTCTTGCAGACCGGGCAGCCCTTGCCGCCGCACATGAAACACTCCACGTCCACTTCGGCGGACGGTTCGGTAAACGGGAAGTACGATGCGCGGAAGCGGATTTTGGCCTGCGGCCCGAACATGTGCCGGGCAAAATCGGCCAGCGTCCCTTTCAGGTCGCCGTAGGTGATGTTCTCGCCCACGGCCAGCCCTTCCACCTGGTGGAACTGCACCTCGGAACGCGAGGTGATCTGCTCGAAGCGGTAACACATGCCCGGCAGCGCAATCCGTATCGAGGGCGGATTCTCAGGGTTGGCGGCTGAAAACTCGCGCATGGCGCGGATTTGTCCGCCCGAGGTGTGCGTGCGCAGCAGCATGGGGTTATCGCCGCGTCCCACGGCTTCGATGTAGAAAGAATCCTGCATTTCGCGCGCCGGGTGGTGCGGCGGGAAGTTCAACGCCTGGAAGTTGATTTCGTCGGTCTCAACGTCGCGCGACTCATAGACCTGGAAGCCCATTTCGGCCAGGATGCTCAGGATGTGCCGCAGCGTCACGGTAGCCGGGTGCAGCCGTCCCTGGCGGATGGGACGCCCCGGCAGCGTTACGTCAAGCTGTTCCTGCTCCAGCGATTTGGCCAGCGCCGCCGCTTTGAGCGCCGCCTGCTTTTCGGCGAACGCCTTTTCGAGCGCCACCTTCACCTGGTTGGCGCGCTGACCGACTGCCGGGCGTTCCTCTTTCGAGAGTCCGCCCAACTGGCTGAAAACGCCCATCACTCCCGACGTTTTTCCCAGGTTTGCCAGACGCCAGGTTTCGAGGGCGGCTTCGTCGTTGGCCGCCGCCAGCGATTCAAGTCCTGCTTTTTCGATCTCATTTAATTTATCGAGCATAAGTAGTACCTCCGTGATAGAGAACAGATGATTAGAGAATAGAGCGTAGTGAGTAGACCGGGTTGACCATTCTCTACTCTCTAATGATCTAATCCCTGGTTTGTCCAAACAAAAACTCCCGTCCACACTGGGACGGGAGACACTTAAACAGTCCCGCGGTACCACCCAAATTAGCCATTGCTGGCTCACTTTGCTGACCATCATCAGCTTCCCTGATAACGCCGGGATTGCGGCTCAGACTACTTTGTTCACCTGAACGGCTCGAGAGGGAACTTCAATCGGTTTTCGTTGAGCGCAAATCTCAGCACGCCCTGTGGGCAGTCTGCGCATCTCTGGCAACTTCCGCCAATCTACTTTTCTCTGTCATGGCTGTTTGGAAAGGCTCGCCTGTTGGGTCTAATTATCGCCAGAATCGAAGTCTCGTCAAGGGGGTATGTTACTATTGACAAATGTGTTTCGCTAATCATCGTCATCGTCTAAATACCTACTCCGTCTTTCGTCTTCATAGTTTTGCCACTTTTGCCAGTTTGCTTCTGCTTCTTCTTCATCCAAACGGCTGCGTTCCTCTTGTTCTTCCCTCTTCGCTTCATACCAATCTTCTCTAGCTTCTCGCTCCTTTTCTTCTGTTTCCCTTTCCCGCTCTTCTCTTTGAGCATCTCTTCTTTCTTGGTCTTGCTGGGCGGCTGCGGCATCATCATGGGATTTCTGCCAATAGTCATCATTATTAGTATCAGAATTAGTATTAGAGTTTGTTGTGGAAGTGCTTTTTACAAAAAAACCATAAAAGAAACTCACTATAAAATAAAAAATTACCAGATAAATACAAACCAAGCCTACACCTACACCAAACATATTATCAGGACTCATAACGCCTCCGTAAAAAAGCCTTGCAATCACTTTAACAATGAAAATGTCCAAAGGTTATTTGAAAAGGCTCCCTTGTTGATTCCAATTATCGTTGAAACCAAAGACTCGTCAAGGGGTGAGACTTTCACGGAGTTTGTTTTGGAAAATCTCACAATACTTTGCCCGATGCGCGCGGCCTGCGCCTGTTCATGACGAGCGCATCTCGTTCTTTTTCCGGGTAGAATGAAAGCGCTTTTTCAAATAATGCTTTCAACTCATTTAAAAATGGGTAGCGCGGGTTAAGCATATAAGGCCGCGTGCGTCCCACAGCGCGGTTAACCAGTACGCCTCCCCTTTCAAGTTTTTCCAGTTGCATCTGAATGGATTTCAAATCAGTTCCATAAAAACGGATCATTTCTCGCGCATAACCTTCTTCGCGGGCGTAAATGAACATCAGAACTCGTTCAGCATTTTTGGAACCAAGCAATACTTCAATCATGGAAAAATCCCTTTGTAATGACGGGAAAAGACCGTCAAATGAGTTATATTTCCCGTCATAGTATCACAAATTTAAAGTATCATCTCATTTCGGAGAAATTGCTGTTGCAAGGTGGTTTCGATACGGCGACGGAACAGCACCGTCGCCTACTCAACCACCAATGATTGAGATAACACAATTTAAAATAAAAATAGGGACACGGCAATCGCCATGTCCCTATCAAGCTTACAACTTGCGGTTTAGTAGTCCATCCCGCCGCCGCCCGGAGGCATGGCAGGGGCCTTATCCTTTTCAGGGACGTCGGTGATGAGCACATCGGTGGTCAGGATCATGGAGGCAATCGAAGCGGCGTTCTCGAGCGCGCCGCGCACGACCTTCACCGGGTCGATCACGCCGGCTTTGATCATGTCGGTGTATTTGTCGGTCAGGACGTTGTAGCCGATGTTCTTGTTCTTCTTGGCGGCAGACTCGCGGCGGACGCCGTCGATGATGACGGAACCATCCTGCCCGGCATTGGCGGACAGTTTGCGGATGGGGGCTTCGAGCGCGCGCAGGACGATGTTGACACCCATCTGGGCGTCTTCGCTGTCCATCTTGATGCCTTTGAGCGAAGATGCGGCATTGAGCAGGGAGATTTCGCCGCCGGCCACGATGCCTTCTTCCACAGCCGCGCGGGCGGCGGAAAGGGCGTCTTCAACGCGGTGCTTCTTTTCCTTGAGTTCGGTCTCGGTGGCAGCGCCAACGCGGATGATGGCAACGCCGCCGGAGAGCTTGGCGAGGCGTTCCTGGAGCTTTTCCTTGTCGTAGTCGCTGGTGCTCTTGTCGATTTCGACGCGGATCTGGTCGATGCGGCCCTTGATGACGTCAGCATCGCCCTTGCCGCCGATAATGGTGGTGTTGTCCTTGTCGGACACAACCTTCTCGGCGCGGCCCAGGTCGGCCAGGGTGGCGGTTTCGAGCTTGCGGCCGGTTTCTTCAGAGATGACGGTGCCGCCGGTCAGCTTGGCAATATCTTCGAGCATGGCCTTGCGGCGGTCGCCGAAGCCGGGGGCTTTGACGGCCAATACGTTCAACATACCGCGCAGTTTGTTAAGCACGAGGGTGGCCAGGGCTTCGCCGTCGATATCTTCGGCGATGATGACCAGTTCGCGCTTGCCAATCTGGACGAGTTTTTCGAGGATGGGGACGATATCCTGGGCGGCGGAGATCTTCTTCTCGTTGATCAGGATGTAAGCGTCAGCGATGACCGATTCCATGTGCTCGGCGTCGGTGACGAAGTAGGCCGAAAGGTAGCCGCGGTCGAACTGCATGCCTTCGACGTAATCTTCTTCGAACTGCATGGTCTTGGATTCTTCGACGGTGATGACGCCGTCTTTGCCGACCTTGTCCATAACGCGGGCGATCAGGTCGCCGATTTCAACATCTGCGGCAGAGTTGGTGGCAACGGAAGCGATTTCTTCCTTGGTGTTGATGCTCACGGCGCTCTTGCGCAGGGCGGCCACGATTTCATCGCTGGCCTTTTCGATGCCGCGTTTGAGCATCATGGCATTGTAGCCGGCGGCCAGCGCCTTCAGGCCTTCGGTCACGATTGCGTGCGCCAGAATGGTCGAGGTGGTGGTGCCGTCGCCGGCGATGTCGTTGGTCTTTTGGGCAGCTTCCTTGAGGAGCTGGGCGCCCATGTTTTCAAACGGGTCTTCCAGTTCGATTTCTTTGGCAACCGAGACGCCGTCGTGCGTGACGGTGGGGGAGCCGAATTTGCGGTCAATCGCCACGTTGCGGCCCTTGGGGCCGAGGGTGGTGCCAACAGCGTTGGCGACAACGTCCATGCCGTTCTTAAGCTTACGGCGGGCTTCTTCAGTAAATACCAGTTGTTTTGCAGCCATTTTTTATTCCTCCGTAAGATTATTCAACAATACCGAGCAGGTCGGTTTCGCGCAGGATCAGCAGTTTCTTGCCGTCCAGCTTCAATTCCGTGCCAGCATACTTGGCGAACAAAACTTTATCGCCAACTTTGACATCCATGGCAATACGCTTGCCATCGTCATCGCGCTCGCCGGGACCGGCAGCCAGGATCATGCCCGTTTGGGGCTTTTCCTTGGCGGTGTCGGGGAGAACGATTCCGCTTTTGGTCACATCTTCTTGCTCGATTGGTTCGACCACAATGCGGTTACCGAGGGGTTTAATCGAAATGCTCATACACGCCTCCTGAATTAGGGTAGTTTGGGATTGAGGATCAGACGAAATTTTAGCACTCTACATGTCTGAGTGCTAACTTATGATACCTTTCTCAAGGCCGCGCGTCAAGAGCATTTACCGAATTCTTACACTACTCTGATATTCCCCCTTTTGTGTCCGGCAAAAAAAGCTCATTTCGCCCCTGGGGCGGGCGTTGCCGTCCAGGCAGGTGTTACCGGCAGGACAGGCGTCATGATTCCCGGCATGAACGGCAATGGGACGGAGGTCGGCTGTCCGATGGAGCGGCAAATTGTCTCGCCGTCTTGAACGATTCCCATAATGATTGGGTCTGCGCTAAAGGAGGCCCGCACTTCCTGGAAGACTTTCATTGCTTCGGGGCAATAATTTTTCTGGGGGCGGCTCAACGAGGCCATCACCGAGCCATAAGTGTAGTAATAAACCACTGTGTTCTGGGAAAGCGGCAGGCCCTTTACCTCAACGCCCGCCTCCCCATAATCGGGATCGCAGGCGCGCCCGTATCGTCCGTCGCAACTTTCGGGAGGCGTGCAGCCGCGTATGGCGCATTTGAAGGCCGGGATGGCACCCTCATAGTTGCGCGATTTGAAAAAGACAATCCCCAGTTGGCCGTAAATATCCGGGTCGGCAGGCTTGAAGTCCAGCGCCTTTTGGACGTTGCGCCCGGCGATAAAGTATTCGCCCATCTGGGAGTAGGTTTTGGCAATCGAAAGGTAGGGGATGGGGTCTTGCACGCCCAATTGCCCATTGATTTTTGCCGCTTTGGCAAAATACTCCAGCGATTTGACATACAGTTCTGTTTGCTGCGTATCAATGGTGCTGCCAAACGCCAGGCGACGGTAATTGGCGCCGGCGCTCAAATACAGGAAGGTCAAATTGGGCATCAGCTCAATGGCTATATCATATTCTTTGATGGCATCGTTATAAGCCGACTCCGATTCAAGCAGGTAGGCATCGATACGGTGGACATCCATTTGGTTCGGGCCAAGCTTCAGGGCTTGTGTGATCAATTGGTCGGCCTGGGTCAGCTTTTGCTGGTCGATCAGGATTTCGGCGTTATAGGCCAGCGCCAACACGTTTTGGGGGTCCAGTTGCCGGGCGCGGGTGGCCTCCTGTTCCGCCTCGAGCAGGGAGTCGGCGGCAGTAGCGGGGAAAATGTTGTCGTTGGCGTTCCAGTCCAGCACAAAGGCGCGGATGGCCGCCACCTCGCTGCTTTCGGGCGCAAGCAGCTTGGCCTGGTTGATTGATTTTAGCGCCGCCAGCAAGACGGTGCGCTTTTCCTCGTCGGTGGTCTTCAGGTCAGATGAATAGGTCTGGATGCGCGCCGTTTCCGCCCAGGCATTGGCATCGCCAGGGTCTACTTCAATGGCTTTTTGATAGGCGCTGATCGCCGCGTCCAACTCTCCGGCCTGGAAATAGGCGTCTGCTTCGGCTTCGTATGAGGGCGCGCCGCGCGTGGGCGTGGGCGTAGGGAAGCCAATCGATTTGATATCGCCCGCGTTGACGCCGTATACGACCCACAGCCCCGTCAAAATCAGCACTGTCCACAGGAATACGCGGTAGACATTGGAAGTGGAGCGCTGGTTAAATAGTGGATGGCGCGGGGGAACGTTCATGGATGTTTACGGAGTGGGGGTAACGGTAGGCGTTTTACCCGCAACGCGCGCTGCGGGGGTTTCCGAACCGCCGGCCACAGGGGTTGCCTCGCTGCATAAACGAATGATCTCATTCGCGTTGAAAGTCCACGTTTCGTCGTTGTGCAGTTTGTCCAGGATTTGTTGGGCAATTTGTAGAGCTTCGCCGCAGCGAGGGGGCTTCATTTTGGCAAGCGTCACCCCATAGATGAAGTAATACTCGGCAATCCGCGATGAACTGGTCAAGTCCAACGCCGTGATTGCCGTGCCGTCCTCCAGCGTGCCGCCATTCACCACGAAAGCCAACTCCTGGGCGGCTTCGGGATATTTAAAATTGCGGTAAAGCATCACACCCAGGTTGCCGTGATAATTTGCATTCGCGGGCGCAGCCTTCACCGCCTGCTCGGCATATTGTAGCGCCCTGCCATAGTCTCCATTGCCAACGTAAACACGCGAAATATAGAAGTTGGGCAGCGGGTCGGTGGGGTTGAGCGTATTGGCGGTTCCGTATGCATCGACTGCCTTGTCATAGATTTGCAGCCCCTGGTAACTAAGACCGAGGTTTAACTGCAAATCTTCGAGATTTTTGTTGATTGCAATTGCCGCCTGGTATTCGGTAACTGCTTGCTCATAGTTATTGGTTGCATAAAGTAAATAACCGCGCGCGCGATACGCTTCAAGCAACGAGGGGTCCAGCGCCAGGGCTTTCTTCGATTCGTCGCTTGCTTTCTGGAGAACGTCCAGGGGGCCGGTGTTGCTGAGGGACTGATCCGTCAACAGTTCGGCGTAGTAGGCGTGGGCCAGCGCATTGTTGTTGTCAAGTTCCAAAGCGCGCTTGATGGAGGCCTCGGATGCCAGGTAGTCTTTCTGGAAGTCCAAAGCCCAGCCGCGCACGGCGTGCGCGGTGGAGTTGCTGGGGTTGAGCAGGATGGCGTACTCGGCGCTTTGCTGCGCATCGACATATTGCCCGGCCCAGACCTGCACGCGCGCCATGGCAATGTACGAAGCCGAATCCTTCGGGCGGGCATGCACCACTTCTTTGTAGGCCTCAATCGCCTGGGTCAGCTTGCCTTGCTTGAACAAATCTTCGGCTTCCGAGATGAAAGATTCGGGGTCGCGCGTGGGGGTGGGGCTTGGAATCCCGATGGGGGGAACCGTAGGGACGATCACCTGGTTGACGTAAACAGCCGCCGCCACCAGCAGGCCCAAAAAGATGATCCTGAACCAATTCCACGGCTTGCGCCGCTTGCTCATACTCCATTTACTTCCGCGTAGATACATGTTCTCATCTTACCATTTGAAAGGAATCAACGTCAAGCAGCGTTGCCGGGGACTAATACGATTCTTAAGGATGAAAGATAAAGGAAAAAGATGAAAGACGAAGGATGAAAGATGAAGTAGAGCAAGAAAAAGCGATGACCCCATAGGTTTCATCTTTTGGCTCTTTAGAAATCTCCGTGATCTACCCCAAATATGGGGGAGGTGACACGCCAATTCCCGGAGAGCCTGTCTTTTTTTATCTTTCATCCTTCATCCTTCATCCTTAACATTAAGCGGTAGAATGAACCCATGCGCTTCGATGTGTTCACACTTTTGCCCGAAGTATTCGGCCCGTACTTGCAGGCCAGCATCCTGGAGAAAGCCGCCAGCCGCGGCCTGATTGAGGCGCGACTGCACAACATTCGCGATTATACCCATGACAAGCATCATATCACGGATGACACGCCCTACGGCGGGGGCGGCGGAATGGTAATGAAAGCCGAACCCATGTTCGAAGCCGTCGAAAGTGTGCTGGGCGCGCCCCCGGCCTGTCCCGTGATCCTGCTCACCCCGCAGGGGCGCGTGTTCAACCAAGCCATTGCCGCCGAACTCTCGGCCCACGAACGCATCGCGCTGTTGTGCGGGCGCTACGAGGGCATCGACGAGCGCATCCGCGAACATTTGGTCAGCGATCAAATTTCGATTGGGGATTATGTGTTGACCGGCGGCGAACTGCCGGCCATGATCCTGATCGACGCCGTTTCGCGGCTGTTGCCCGGCGTGTTGGGCGACCCGGACGGGGCCGCAGACGACTCCCACGCTTCGGGCCTGCTCGAATACCCACACTACACCCGTCCGCCCGAATTCCGCGGGCAGGCCGTGCCCGAGGTGTTGCTTTCGGGCGACCATGCCAAAATCGCCAAATGGCGGCGCGAGCAATCGTTGCTGCGCACCCTGCGCCAGCGTCCCGACTTGCTTGTCAGCGCGCCCCTGAGCGAAGCCGATAAAAAGTTTCTCAGAAGCCTCGAATACGAGGATCAAGCATGAAAAAACCGCGCGGGTTGTATTCTTCTTTCGTCTGGTTGTTGGTGATCGCTTTGCTTGCCGCCTGCGGAGGCCCATCGGCTGCGGCGGACTGCGCCTCGCCCGAAGTTTTTTGCGTGGGACTGGTGACCGAACTGGGCAAAATCGACGACCAGGCGCTCAATCAAATGGCCTGGGAAGGCGCGAAAAAGGCCCAGCTCAAGCTCGGCGTACCCATTCAATACATCGAAACCGTCGACTCGCGCGATTACGACAGGAATATTGCCATCTTTGCCGACGCCGGTTACGACCTGGTCATCACCGTCGGTTACGCTCAAAAGCAGGCAACCATCGACGCTGCCAGGAAGTATCCGCAGGTCGATTTCATCGGCGTCGACCAGGCGCTCGACCCCGATAAGGCCCTGCCGCAGAACCTGGCCGGTCTCTCGTTCGCCGAGGATCAAATGGGTTTCCTGGCCGGGGCGCTGGCCGTGCAAATGACCAAAACCGGCAAGATCGGCGCGGTCTGCGGCCCGGATTCGTTCGCGCCCGCCTGGCGCTATTGCGAAGGTTTCAAGGCCGGGACGCAATATATCATTTCCCCGCCTGAACCGACGCCCACCGAAACGCCCGCCATGGAAGCGCCTCCTGTAAGAACGCCTACCGTAGAAGGTCTCCCGACGGACGAAATTCCCACCGACGAACCGACCGATGAAATCCCTACCGACGAACCGACCGACGAAGTCCCTACTGATGAACCGACTGCGCAGAACATTTCCCTGAAAGGGCCTGTCGCAGCAGCAACGGCCACCCACGCGCGCACGGCAACGGCCACCCCCGCGCGCTATGCGCCGGCGACCGCCACCCGTCAAGGTCTTCCCTTAAAAGCGCTCGTCCCCACACAAACGCCCACCCCCGGGATCACCGCAGAAGTGAGCGTTGTGTATCATAACGAAATTGCGTTCAAAGACAGCCTGGCCGACCCGAAATGGGACGCGGCGACCGCCAATACCATGATCGACGGCGGCGTGGATGTGATCTTCGGCGCAGACAGCTACGGTGAAAACGGCGCGGTCAGCGCCGCCGCCAAGCGCCGCAAGTACGCCATCGGCGTCAACACCGATCAATTCCTGACGCTGCCCGATGCGCAGGATATGCTGCTTTCCAGCGCGATGAAAGAAGTAACAACAGGGGTCTTCGAATTGATCAAAGCCGCCAAAAACGGTTATTTCCCCGGCGGCGATTTTCCCGGCAAGGTGGGTTACGCCCCTTTCCACAGTTTCGAGAGCCGCATCCCCGCCGACGTGGAGATCAAACTGACCGAAATCCAGCAAGGGCTGGCAGACGGTTCGATCGAGACGGGGGTTTCTCCGGCAAAGCCGTAAGCTTTTGGCGGTTGGCAGCATTATTCTGGCGGTTTTCATGCAATTTTGGCGGTCGGCTGTAACACGGGGGTTAGGCGCAATGCTGTTTGGATAAGGCATTCCAATTCAAAGGCCGGTTTTCATTTTTCCCACAGGGAAACAGCCGCCAAAGCGGCTTCGTAAAATTAGCTTTGCCTGCCTTGCTGATGGTTCGTCTCGCATAGTGGCTCACCGTGTCAAAGGGTTCACATCCGGGGCGGGGCCAAAAGGCGATAAGTCTTTAGGAAACGGTGCTTTTCTCAGTGCGGGAGGCACCAACCCTTCGACAGAACGCTCAAGGCAAGACCCGTAAAATTTGCCCATTAAACGGGCATTTTCCACTCGTTGCGCCGCCCTTCGTACAATCAAATCCAAAATTTGCGCTTACGCCAGCAATTTGATCGTACAAACTTAATTTGGTTCGTCTATAAGCACTATTGTGTAGCCCGTGTCACCCGCGTTCTATTCCCCACTCGATACCAAAGAGCCACAAATGTTTGATATGACATTGTCAAAAACCCCGCCATCGCTTTTTGTTATAATCCCATCGAAAGGAAACCAACATGAAAACAACCCTCGTTCGAAACCTCGCTGCGCTGGTCGCAGTCACCCTGTTCTTGAGCGCCTGCAGCGGCGTAGCCGCGCCCGATGCCGCCGCGATTGCCACCTCCGCCGTGCAGACCGTCGAAGCGCGTTACACCCTGGATGCAGCCCAAAACCCCACGATGACCGAAACGCCCGTCCCGACCCCGGCAGACACACCCACGCTCACCCCGCAAGCCTCGGCGCTCCCGGAGCCGACGGCCACCAAACAACCTTTGGACAGCAACGGCAAACCCTGTTACTCCGCCGTCTTTCTCGCGGACGTGACCATCCCCGACGGGATGCTCCTGGCGCCGGGCAGCGCCTTCACCAAAACCTGGCGCATCCAAAACAACGGCAACTGCGCCTGGGACAGCACCTACTCCCTGATGCTGGCCAGCGGCGACGCGATGGGAGCGGTAACGAAAATCCCTTTGGCGACTACCGTTCGTCCAAATGAAAGCGTTGACCTGAGCGTCGACCTGACCGCCCCGGACACGAACGGAGAATATACCGGCTATTGGCGCATCGCCACTCCCTTTGGCGGGACGTTTGGCGTGGGCGTCAACGACCAATCGCTGATCGTCAAAATCGAGGTCACCGATAAACCCAAACGCGACGAGGGCGCATCGGTCACCGCTTTTGGACTTTATTCGCGTGAACCGCAAACCGGCTGCAACCCCGGCAATATTGCCGCTAAATACACATTTTCTGCCACGATCACCATGAACGCCCCGGGAGCCGTTACCTATCATTTCAACCAATATCCTTTTAACGGGCCTCCGGATGAATATAAGATCAATTTCCCGGAAGCCGGGTCGAAAACCGTTTACTGGGTTTTGACCATGCAGCACGAATCGCTTCAAGGCGAGCAGCATCCCCGCGCAGTGTCGGTAGAGATCGACTCACCGAATAGCGAGATTTCCGAGCGATTCCCCTTCGTTTTTACTTGCAGCCAATAAGCCAAAACCGGGGCTGTTGATTTTGGATGAGGCGAAAGTCTGTGGAAAAGAAGGATGCACGATGAGACGATATCGCATATTGACTTTCATACTTTTGACCGGCCTGGTCATTTCCGGTTGCCAGATATCCATTAGTCGCCCGCCGGAAGTCAAGGTCAATGCGGTTTTTACCGCTGCGGCGCAAACCCTTCAAGCCAAACTTACAGAGCTTCCCCTGTCCGACCAGGCCGCCACCGCAACCATCAGCGCTTTCCCAACCGACCCGCCTCCCTCCGCAGTCGACACACCCGCCGGGCTTGCCCCCACAGCGACGCTTGCGCCAGCCGCGACGGCTACCGCCACGGAGCCGCCCAAAATTTGCGATGCGGCGCAGTTCCTCGGCGATGGTTCCATCCCCGATGGGACAATCTTAAAACCGGGCGAGCCTTTCACCAAAACCTGGCGCTTGAAAAACATCGGCGTCTGCGCCTGGGACTCATCGTACTCGCTGGTCTTCGACGTCGGCGACCAGATGGGCGGCCCCATGAGCATCCCCCTGTCCGCTGCCGTAGCGCCGGGCCAGGAAGTGGACCTTTCCGTCAACCTCCAGGCCCCTGCCGAAACGGGCAGTTACCGCAGCTATTGGCGTTTGCGCAACCCCGACGGCATCATGCTGACCGTGCAAGATGGCTATAAGGGCAAATCGTTTTACGTCGATATCCTGGTCAAAAACGGCAAAAACAGCAATAGCAGGGAATTCGCCGTCACCGGCGTTGAGTTTAACGTTACCCACTCCGGCAGTTGCTCATCCGGCGTCTATACGGTGGCGGCCACAGTCAGGGTGAACGGCGCCGGCGAAGTTTCTTATTCATGGAAACGCAGCGACGGGATAGATGATCCGCTTGGGAATGGAAATTTGACTTTCGCCGCCGCCGGGGTCCAGGTCATTAACTATGACTGGACGTCAGGCGCAACGGGGCTATCCATGATGCTTTCCATCGACACGCCCAATCCGCAGCAATTTGGCCCGGCGCTGCTCAACTGCCCATAGAAAAGCCCGGTTGCTTTTCCGCCTGGGAACCTTTCGGGGAATTGGGGCGTCCAGTAAAATAAATCTTGGATCGGAGGAAACCATGCGTATACACTTCAAGTTCTTAGCCCTTGCGTTGGCCATGCTATTCGGTCTGGCTGCCTGCAACCTGTCGTTGGGTTCGGGTTCGCCGGATACGGTAGCCACCATGCGGGCGCTTACCACTGCCCGGGCTGCCACGCTGCAAGCTCTGCAAACACCGGATGTCACCGCCACCCCAACCTTGTCTTCCTTACCCACCTTGAGTTTTCCAACCCTGCCGCCGCTGAACACCCCCGGCAGCACCACGCCCATCCCCACCTTGCAGGGCGCAAACACGGCCACTCCCATCAGCTACTGCGACTGGGCCGCATATATCAAGGATGTTACCATCCCCGATGGCACGATCCTGGCTCCCGGAACTGCATTCAAAAAGACCTGGCGACTCCAGAACATTGGCACCTGCGCCTGGACGACCTCTTATGCCCTGGTCTTTTCCAGCGGCGATTCAATGAGCGGCCCCGCAGCGGTAGGCCTTTCTACAACTGTCTATCCTGATCAAATTGTAGATATATCGGTTAACCTGCGAGCGCCCGCAGCCGAAGGCAGGTATCGCGGTTACTGGGGGCTGCGCAATGCGTCCGGCGTCATTTTTGGCATTGGCGACACATCCAAAGATGCGTTTTATGTTGACATTAAGGTCGTTGGCGGCATGACAACCGTCTTTGATTTCGCCGCCAATTATTGCCAGGCCGACTGGCGCTCTGACGCAGGCGACCTGGGCTGTCCGGGGAATGAGGGCGGCAAAAAGGGATACGCCATCCAGGTAACTGATCCGCAATTGGAAGATGGGACAATCTATCACGGTCTCGGCATTCTGACCGTGCCGCAAAGAACCTATAACGGTTACCTGCAAGGGTATTACCAGGCCTTTGCGGTGAACGATGGAGACCGCTTCCGCGCCATCATCAACTGCGAATACCTGGACCCCGGCTGCAACGTCTTATTCCGTCTCGATTATCAAATCGGCGACGGCCCGGTCAAAACATTCTGGCAGTTCCCCGAAGCATACGAAGGACAGTATTACACGGTGGACCTTGACCTCAGTTCATTTGACGGCAAAAACGTCAAATTTATCCTGACCGTCCTTGCAGACGGTTCTGCCGATGCAGATAAACCCGTCTGGGTTGCGCCGCGCATTGACCGGCCAACCAACCTGATCACTCCTTCGGCCACGCCAATAAAATCCCCTACGGCTACGAAGACGGCCAAACCCAGACCCACAAGGACCCCTACCGGTGCGCCTACATCAACCCCCACACCACATCCAACCACCACACCCACGCCAACAATTCCCACATTGACGCCAACGATCACCAGCACTCCCATCGTGATGCCAACAGCAACTTAAACTCCGACATTCAAACGCTAAACGCAAGTTGAGATATAATCTGCATCTGCTTGACAAAAGTATGCCGGTCTCATAATGAAACCGGCACATTCTCTGGAGGCACAATGTTTCGTCTAAATAAGTTCGTTTTGACCAGCCTGGTTATTCTCGTGGTTGCTGCACTCACAGCCTGCGGCCCGGGTCAGGCTGTCGCACCCACTCCCACAGCAGTGGACTTGAATGCCATCCAAACCGCAGCAGTTGCCACAGTTAACGCGCAGCTAACCCTTAATGCTCCCACCATCGCGCCGGTTTTCACCCTCACATTGCTCCCATCCGAAACACCTCCCGCGGGAATTACCAATACCCCCGGCGGCGTCATTCTCGAAGGAACGCCATCCCTGACGATAGCCGCGACGCTGCCTTTTGGCGCAACCGCCATCCCCAGTTTCACGCCGATCGGCGGGGGGATAATTGGCGGCGGAGGGACAGCCGTGTCAGCTTGTAAAAATGCCATCTTTGAAGGCGATATCACCATACCCGATGGCACCGTTATGAAACCCTGGGAAAAATTCACAAAAGCCTGGAGTGTCAGAAACACGGGCACCTGCCGATGGGATGAAGGCTTTTATTTCGCAGGGGTAAGCGGCCCTCCCAGTATGATCGCCCATCCGTATTATTTTAGAACAAAGAAAGATTTTATTGCGCCTGGCGCATCGGTGGATATTTACATCGACATGTATGCCCCCGGCGATCCGGGAGAATATGTTGCCCATTGGCACATGTACGACGATCAAAGCAAACCGTTTGGCGGCGATTTCACCGTTGACATCAAAGTAGTCAAGTAACCCTATGGTTTTGCAACCCCCGCCCCATTTTTAGCGCGGGCGGGGGTTTTTTATTGCTTATATGCCTGACAGACGTATCATTTCAACCATCGGTGGTTGAGCGGTGTCCTGAGTTTATCGAAGGATAGGCGGCGGTGCTGTCCCGCCGCCATATCGAAACCACCTTTACCAACAATTTCCTCAAAATATTGAGGTGATACTGACAGACGGTATATAATAGGTTCAGGCATGTCCACATAATCCTCACTATTCTAAAAAAAACAGGTGTGCTATGAAAACAAAAAATTGCATCTGCACCATCTTCTTTCTCCTGTTCCTGACCTCCTGCTCTGGCGGAGCAGTCGCGCCAACACCTACCCCGGTAGATATCGGCGCTGTGCAAACTGCCGCAGCCGAAACCATTTTTGCCAACCTGACGCAGACCGCTGCTGCATATACAGCTACGCCGGAATTAACCGCAACACCCACGCTTACGCCAACGCTCAGTATCACCGAAACCCCCACATCCACCGCCACCCCCAATGGCACCCCGACCGAAACCATGTGTGACCAAATGGTTTTTGTCAGTGACGTGACTGTGCCAGATAACACTGAAATGACCGCAGGGCAAGAATTTGTCAAAACCTGGAAAGTAAAAAACACCGGTTCCTGCACCTGGAAGTCCAATTACCTAATTGTATATGGCTGGGGAGATGACCCGAAAAGCAAAATGGGTTCGCAAAACACCGCCATCAACGTTGAAGTTTTGCCCAATGCAGAGGCCGAAATTTCCATCACACTTAAAGCCCCAAGCGCGCTTGGCACTTATCACGGCTACTGGCGCTTGCAAAACAACAACGGATATAATTTCGGCATACCCCTGACCGTCACCATCGTCGTTAAATGACCCCGGCGGAACTCGCCCAGGCCCTCAAACAAAATGCCCGCCAGCTTGGTTTCACGCTGGCGGGCATTACCAATCCCGGTCAACCCGAACATTTTGATGTTTTTCAACACTGGTTGGCCGCAGGTCGTCACGCGCAAATGGCCTATTTGGCGGACAAAGCCGCCATTGAGCGCCGCGCTGACCCAAAGCGCATCTTGCCCGAATGCCGCTCCATCCTCGTTTTGGGAATACCCTATTCCAACCCGTCGCTTGCCTCGCCGTTAAATCAGCCGCCGCCTCACGGACGGGTTGCCGCCTACGCCTGGGGCGCGGACTACCACCTCGTCCTGCTCGAACGTCTGCAAGCGCTGGTGGCCTTCCTCGAAGCGCAGGTCGGCCATCCCATCCCCAACCGTTGGTACACCGATACTGGCCCGATCCTTGAGCGCGACCTGGCCATGCGCGCTGGCCTGGGTTGGATTGGCAAAAACACCTGCTTGATCAACCCCCAAAGCGGCTCCTACTTCCTGCTGGCCGAAATCCTGCTTGGCATCGACCTGCCACCCGACCCGCCTTTTACAAGTGACCGCTGCGGCTCCTGCACGCGCTGTATCGATGCCTGTCCAACAGACTGCATCCTACCTGACCGCACCATTGACGCCGGTCGCTGTATCTCCTACCTGACGATTGAAAACAAAGCCGAAATCCCTGAAGACTTGCGCCCGCTGATGGGTGACTGGCTCTTCGGCTGCGATATCTGCCAGATGGTTTGCCCGTGGAACGTGCGCTTTGCGCTAGAAAACGGCGACTCCGTTTTTGTAGCGCGATCCGGCTTACCCAATCCGTCGCTGGCAGGCGAATTGCAGCTCACGCCGCGCGAATTCAACCGCAAGTTTAAAGACAGCCCGGTCAAACGCGCCAAACGACGCGGCTATTTGCGTAACGCAGCCGTTGCAGCCGCAAATTCGGGCCAGGCGATCATCCTGCCTGTGCTAAAATTTGCCGCGAGAGATGATGAAGCGCTCATCCGGCAACATGCCGAATGGGCCATCAAACAATTGGAGGAAGCATGATGCGCCTTTTGATTGCCACTGAAAACCCTGGAAAAATCAGGGAAATGCAGGCCCTTCTCACCGGGCTGGACGTGGAGCTGGTTTCACCCAAAAGCATCGGGATTGACCTGAAAGTCGTCGAAGACGGCGCAACCTACGCCGAAAACGCAGGGAAAAAGGCCCTGGCCTACGCGCGCGCCAGCCGACTAATTTCCATCGCCGACGATTCGGGCCTCGAAGTGGATGCGCTCAACGGCGCGCCTGGGCTGTATTCCGCGCGCTATTCCCCGAAGCCCGGCGCTACCGACGCCGACCGTCTGGTTTACCTGTTGCAAAACCTGCAAGGGAAGCCGCGCCCCTGGAAAGCGCACTTCCATGCCACGATAGCCATCGCGGTCCCACCCGGCGACGGCGACGCAGAGGGCCGCGTGCAGTTTGCGGACGGGGACTGTCACGGGGAGATCATCCCTGAACAGCGCGGCAACAACGGTTTCGGGTATGATCCGGTCTTTTTCATCCCGGCGCTGAATCGCACCATGGCAGAGCTATCCATGGACGAAAAAAATCGCCTCAGCCATCGGGCCTTGGCGATCCAGAATGCGAAACCGGTTTTACAGCAACTCACCGGGTAAATTAATCGCGGCTGCCGGGCTGGTATGCGACCCCGTTTAGAAACAGCCGCAGAATATTTGTAATTGCGATTGGATTTTCAAGCATAACCATGTGCCCTGCTCCTTCAATTGTATGGAGCAGGGAGTTTTTTATTTTCTGGTGCATGGTTTGCGCATAATGGGTGGGAACCATTTTGTCGTCCGCGCCAGATATGATCAATGTTGGCATCTTGATACGTCCCAGCCGGGCGGAGACATCGAAGGCATTACACGCCAGGAAATCGCCATGTAGAACAGAAGAACGGACTTCACTCATACGCTGCATGGCGCTTTCTTTCAATCGGGGGTCAACCTGGGGGCTGAATGCCAGTTCGCCAATGGTTTTGACTGCCAGCGGAAATGTAGCTGCCACCAGCGTATTTTCGAGCAATCCCGCCGGTAAGCGCAGGGATGGGGCAGTATTGATCAGCACAATCCCCAGCGTGCGGCGACTGTGATGCAGCGCCATGTGCAGCGCAATCGCCCCACCCATGGAGTGACCGGCAAAGATCGCTTTGCGCAGCTTGAGTTCGTCCATAAAGGTCAGCACGCAGTCGGCGTAATCGGCAATGGATTGTCGTCCAATCCCATCCGATTTTCCGTGGCCGGGCAGGTCGGGCGCATAAACACGCTGGTTTGCGATGCGGCGTAATTCGGGCGGCCAGTGCAGGTGATTCCCGCCTGCCCCGTGCAGCAAAATGACTGCCGGGCGAGACCAATCGTCTTCGCCGCTCGAAAAATAATACATACCGGCTGCTTGTGGCATATTTTTTCCTCGCTACAGAGTGCCGCATAAATAACCAAACGATAATTCGAATTCCTATTCGTAATCTCTGCGAATAAGTTTAGTAAATTATGAGACAAGCGGTAAATGAAAGTTCGCCCAAAAAAGTTCGGGCGAATTGGGTGGCACAGTCTTTTGTTTTTCCAGCGCTGCCTAGCTTTGCTGCGGCGCCTGGTCACGGGCGTGGTGTAACTGGTCGGCAGCTTCCTCGGTGAGCGGAATGAAGACCTGGATTTTTGCCCCTTTGCCGGGCGTTGATTCGATGTGCAGGATGCCATTGACCAGTTCGGTGCGCTCGCGCAGATTGATCATCCCCAGGCTGCCGCGCTTATCATAGGATTTGTTGACCTCTGCCACGTCAAAGCCCACGCCATCGTCGGCAATTTCGAGGAAGGCAATGTCGGGTTGTTTGGGCAATGGTTTGAGACGCACCCAGATGTGCTCGGCCTGGGCGTGTTTGCGGGCGTTGTTAACGGCTTCTTCGACAATATAGAAGATGACACCCGTCTTGCCCATTTCGATCTGGCTCGTCAGATTCTCGTCAACCTGAATGAGCACATTTTGGGCAAAGGTTTCCTTCATCTTGTCAGACATGGCCTGTAATGCAGCCGTCAGGCCCTGGGATTCCAGCACCAGCGGGCGCAGCGTGAACAGCATGTGACGGATTTCTTTGGAAGTGCGGCGGGCAAGCTCTTCAATTTTGGTGAGTTCATCCATGGCCGCCTTGGGGTCGCGCTCAACCATGCGGTGGGCCAGGTTGACGCGCATGGCTATTGCCGCGACGGATTGAGTTGGCCCATCATGCAGGTCGCGCGCCAGCTTCTTGCGCGCTTCTTCCTGCACCTCGACGATGCGCTCTTTTTCATCCGCAATATCCTGGTAGAGACGGGCATTCTGGATGGCGATCACGGCTTGCCGGGCAATAATCGCGAGAACGTCGCAGCGGTCACGAGTGAAGTAATTTTCATCAGGATGACCAAAAATCAGCACCCCGTAAACGTTAAATCCGCTACGCATTGGAAAACAATAGATCGAATTGCAATTTTGCAGACCCACCAAACGGCGCAGTTCTGGGTCGGACGATACCCTGCCGACTACAACAGGCTCGCCTTCCTCAATGGTTTTGGCAAGCAAGCCTTCTTTGGCAGGGAAAGTGGCGCGCATATCGGCATTCGTAAAACGTCGCGCCGAACCGATGACCAGCTCCTCATTCTTGAAGAGCAGCACCGCGCTCACCAGGCGGTCATCTTTCGGAGTCGCATCTTCGGATTCGGTATCGTCCACGTGCAGGGCGTTGACGCTCAAATCGAGGGCCGAATCGAGCACCCGCTTATAACTCAGCGTTGCGGCCAATGCAGTGGTCAAGTCATAGATGGCGCGCATGCGGTCATTTTGTCCCCGGTTTTGTTTTTCGCGCGATGCAACGCGCTGTTTGCGAGCAACCCGAAACTCGGCAATCATTCTCTGGCTGATGTAGCCAAAAGAAAGGCCCAAACCCAGCGTTGCAAAAATCCCGACACCGGCCTCCGCCAGGCTGGTTCCGAGGAAAATGCCGGAACCTTCCACCAGCGCCATGACAAACGCTGCGCCAAAACCGCCCTTGAGATCAAAGTAGAGCGCGCCGGAGACCACCGAAAGGAAAATCAACCACAAGGCAGGGCCAAAGATCATGCCTCCCTGCAACCAGAAAAACAGCGCCGTTACCACCAGGTCAATGGTCAGATTGATCGCGCGATGCGACGGAAAACGGCGGTTCGTTACGGCAACCAGACTCAAAACCGCATTCCAAATTGCCAGAAGACTGAGCAAGCCGATGGGAGCCAAAGAAAACTGGTTTCCAAACAAAATGGCAACCGTTACCCCAAACAACACGAACCAGCGCAGGGAAACGATCAACCAGTCTTCGAGGTAGGGAGAATCAGACTTGTGCATAACTTAATCATAATCCAATCTTGGTATTCGGCAACCCACAAATCCATATCAGAAATATGGGCCTTGACTATACTTCATATCCCATCTTTTTGAGTGTATCACCAAACTTCTCAGCCAATATTTTTTGCTCTTCCGTTGAATAGCGCTCGCGGAAGCGGCCCACCTGCCCTTTGAAGTAATGTGTGCCCTGCTGCCCCTGCGCATCGCCGCCGGGACGATATTTCTCGATGGCTGCCCTGACGCCGTCGCTAGTAACATCCACGCCCAGGAATTTCGCCAGCCTGAGCGCCTCGGCGTCGTAACTTTGCAGTAAATCTTCGTAACGGGTCTTAAGCACGCCGGGGATTTTCATCCACTGCTCCCAGCCTTGCACATACTCGGCGAAAAAATCCAGCGTTTTTTGGAAATCGGTCAGGTGCGAAAAGGCATTCGGGCGGCCCTGTTGTTCCAGCACGCGGCGGCCATAGTCGTGCGCCGAAAGCATCGCGTCGCGCGGATCGCGATAAATATACACGGCTTGCATCAAACCGCCCTGAATCAGCGCCCGCGCCCAAACCGTCGGCGCGGCGTGGGCCTTGACCACAAAGGTATGCCCCAATAGCGCCGGGCGCACCACCAGCGCCAGCCGTCGCAGGCTGAGCACGCCGATGTTACAGTTGACTTCCGTCAGCACGCTTTCAAGGTGATATTGCGCGCGAATTTCGCGGGCGTCGTCACAGCCGGTCGTCGCCATCAGGTCGTGTACCAGGTTATAGTGCCAGCCCGAACCGGCGCGCGGCATCCCCACAGCCAGAATAATCATA
>JBARBA010000582.1:0-3078 GCA_049792555.1 Anaerolineales bacterium | reverse complement strand
CCAGAACCCCCACCGGAATCGCCGCGGACGGGCGCTTCTGCCCTGCCGCTTGGGCCGTCGTCGCTTTTACGTCGGCGCTGGACATTGATTGATTCTTCGCTCATGGCATTCTCCTGATGAATTTGGCATGATTGTATGTTGAAAGGGCGCTTTAGCCAAGAGGGGAAGCCGGGGACGGGTCGGGAGACCCTGTCCCAACGAGGGACGGGTCGGGAGTTGTGCCCGCAAGGACAGAGACTTTGCCTCAATAAGTAGCGGAAACACCAAGCGACAGGACGACCGCAGGGCCGCCCTGTCGCTTGGATAAAGCACAACACGCGCTCTTTAGCGGTAGCGCGCAGAGACTTGCGGTTTGGGGGCGGCGTTCCGGGCGTTGATGGTCGCCAGCTTGCGTTGGGCCAGGATTACCAGCCAGTAAACCGTCAGGAAGACGACCACCAGGCTCGTGGCGGCGTAAACCAGTTGCATGGCAGGCAGCGCCGCGTCGGTGCCGGCGAACAGTCCGTGCAGGGTCACGCCCACGTAACCCAACAGGCTGAGGGTATGGATGGCGCGGAAAGCGCCTGCGCCGATGCGGGAGCGCAGATAGAACGTGACCGTCACCAGCAGCGAGATATAAAACGCGATCACGCCGATGCCCACCCACAGCGGGCGGTACGGGGAAAGGCACGGCACCAGGATTTGCAGGGTCGAATAGGGCAGGTAGCGGTCCAGGGCCAGCACCAGGACGTGCAACAAAGTGAAGCCCATCGCCAGCAGCGAGATAAACTCGTGAAAGTCGTAAGTAAAGGGCCGGTCGAGCAGCGCGTCGAAAATCTTGCTCGAAACGCCCAATCCCCAGACCATCGAAAACCCCAAGAGCAGGTAGGCGATGATGCCCGCCGCGCGCGTCACGTACCACCATAGCTGGACGCTGTCGGCGGCGAACAACCAATTCAGGCCGCCAAAGACGTCTGCGCCGAGCGGCGTGACCAGCATCAACGCCAGGACCAACAATGCGCCCAGGGCAACGAACACCACCAGCGCGATGGTGAACATTTGCAAAACCAAATGCTTCAGGCTGACATCCGCAGGATTATTCCGTTTAACCGACATGCGATATCTCCGTATTTTGATAGGCGCCCGCCAGCTTGCCTTCGCGGTCTACAGCGAGGTAGGAGAACAGGCTGGTCTCGTTAAGCCGCAGTTGCCCGGCTTCGAGCGGACCGGCAATCAGCAACGCTTTGGCAAACACTTCGGACAGGTGCGTATGGGCCGAGATAACGGTGACGCTCAACCAGTCGCCGGTGCTGGGTTCGCCGCTGCGCGGGTCAATCAGGTGATGGCGATGGACTTCGCCGTGCGGCGTATTCTGCCGCCAGGCGCGCTTGGTGGTCGTGGAAGTCGCCACGCCGCCGGGCGGAACGGACAGGGTCAAGAGGGTCTCTCCGGGCCGGCGCGGGTCGTCCAACGCAACCGGCCAGCGCGTAGTTCCATACGGCGCGCCCGCCAGGAAGAGATCGCCCCCGGCGTCCACCGCGCAGGACTCGGCATATTCCGCCAGGGCCAGCGCAGCCTGTTCAACAATCCAGCCTTTGGCAATTCCGCCTAAATCAAGCGCCATGTCCTTCGGCAGGAACACCTGTCGCCGGGCGCTATCGATGCGCATCTCGCCAAAAGCCGGTCGCAGGGAACGTAGCGCCGATGCGGGGGCGGGCAGCACATCCTGAGCGCGGAGCAAGTCCATGCTGCGGTCATAGCCTGCCCGGCGCAAGTCCGGCAGGATCGACGGGTCGAACAGTCCCGCCGTCAGGTGATGGTAACGAAGCGCCAGCGTCAGCACCGCCAGCATGTCCGGCGAAACGTGGAACCAGGTCCCGGCGGCGCGGTTGAGTTGGGCCAGCTCGCTGTCTTCCAGGAAGCGGCTGAAACGCGCCTCGCCTTCGGATACCAACGTTTGGGCTTTTTCCAAGCCCGCTGCCAACCGCGCAGAACTTCCCTGCGCGGCCAACAGCACATCGGTATTCATGGCGCGGAAGCGCAGGGTCTCGATTTCAGGAACCACGCGTCCTCAACACTGGGAAACCGAATTGCGGCTGCGGGTTGGAGAATTGGAAATTGAAGTTGTTCGTGTCAGCGCCGGCGCTGTTGCCGGCGCTGGCGTCTCCGTTCAGGTTTAAGGGCTGGAGCGCAGGCAGGTTCGGCGCGGTCAGCGCGCCAAATGCGCTGCTGTTGCCCGGCTGGCCGGGCTTTGGGGCATGGGCCAGGGTGATCCAGCCGCCCAGGAAACCGATCAGGCTCACCAGGGCAATCCAATAGCGAAGCAAAGTCTTGAATGTTTTCATGGAATATTGTCTCCGGGTTTAGTTGCGGCGTCGGCCAAGAATGGTGATCTGACCGTTCTGGTCGATCGTTATCAGGCCACGATCTTGCAGGGTAGCCAGCAATTGCTGGACCTGCTGTATCTGGGTCGCAGCCAGTTGGGCCTGTTGTTGGTCTTGCTGGATTTGCTGCTGATCCTGCTGGATTTGTTGTTGGTATTGCAGTTCGCGCTGTTGGTATTGTTTGTCGCGCCGCTGGTATTCATCGTTGATCGCCTGGAGTTGGAGAATGGTGACCTGGTCGCTGGAGGCCACGGCCACATCGGTGGTCGAAGCGGCGGGTTGGTTCGAAACGGCGACAGTGTTCGGGTTCACCAGCGCATTGACGCCAACGACGGCCATCGCCAGGGCGATCACTGCGGTCATGAGGAAAGCTGCCAGAATAGCGGGAAGTTGTTTACGCATGGTTGGGTCTCCTGTATGCCAATCAGTATACAAAGCCAAGATGACATTCAGATGAACGGGGAACAGCGTTCGCGTCCAATGCCCAATCTCTCATCCTTCTCTCAGGATTCATCCCCCCGTCATCTTTACATGCTAGAATCAGTAACTTGGCAAAGGTGACTATCACCTTTATCCGAAACTCTATAATATTACAGCGCAATGTCAGACAACTTACATAAATTAAAAAAGGCATGGTATCCTTTCCCAACTATCGGGCAGATGGAAGGAGAAGAATGCCATGCCGAAAGGAATTGTAACCGAAACAAAGCATCTT
>JBARBA010000581.1:0-6008 GCA_049792555.1 Anaerolineales bacterium | reverse complement strand
CTCTAATGGAGGTGAAAATGAAAACAACTCCCTTTTTTGTCCTGCTGGCGGCGCTGCTGGCAATCAGCGCCTGCCAGCCTGCGGCAACCAGCAGGCCAACTGACTCCCCCACCCTACCCCCGAAAGGATCAATCCCCATGTTTCCCCTGACCAGTCCCTCGTTCAAGGCCGGCGAGTCCATCCCGGCTGTTTATACCTGCGCCGGTCGCGGCATTTCGCCGCAACTCGCCTGGAGCGGCGCACCCGCCGGAGTCCAATCCTTTGCCTTGATTATGGATGACCCCGACGCGCCGGGCAATACGTTCGTCCACTGGGTGCTTTATAACATTCCGGCGTCGAGCGCCGGCCTGGCCGAAAACGCCGGAGCCGAGGCCCAGCCCGCCGACGGCAGCGTGCAGGGCAAAAACAGCGCGGGGAAGGCCGGATATGTCGGCCCATGCCCGCCATCTGGCACGCACCATTATCATTTCAAGCTGTATGCCCTGGATACGAAACTAGGGCAAATGAGCATGAATAAAGATGCGTTACTGAAAGCCATGCAAGGTCACATCCTGGCCCAGGGCGAGTTAATGGGAACGTTTAAGAAGTAACGCTGCGTAAAGCGCGCGCGAAGAGTCTTACAAAGGGTTAATCCTTCTGTAAGACTCTTTTTATTCGGCGTTGATATAATCATCCAAACAGGAGACCCCAAACCATGTCCATATTCGAAGGCCCCGACCGCCGCAAGGCAGAAGAACGCATCCGCAAGGAAGGCCGCCTGCCGCCCGGACAGTCGCTGACGCTCAAATTCCCCGTGCTGCACTACGGGCCGGTGCCATCCTTCAACCCCGCAACCTGGGATTTCCGCGTCTGGGGCGAAGTCGAGCAGGAAAAAAGCTGGACCTGGGCGGAGTTCAACCAACTCCCGCGCGCCAAACTGACGATGGACATCCACTGTGTCACGCGCTGGAGCAAGTTCGATACCGAGTGGGAAGGCGTCTCGGTCAAAACGCTGGTGGAGCAGGGCTTCATCAAGCTCAAGCCGGGCGCCGCCTACGTCATGCAACACGCCGACTATGGTTTCACCGTCAACCTGCCGCTGGAAGTGGTGCTGCAAGACAACTTTTTGATGGCCACCCATTTCAACGGCCAGCCGCTCGAACCCGACCACGGCTACCCGCTGCGCGGCGTGGTGGGACACATCCCGACCCAACCGGGGCTGGAGGCCCCTTATTTTTGGAAAGGGGCCAAATGGCTGCGCGGGCTGGAGTTCATGCCCCAGGACCGGGAAGGTTTTTGGGAGCAAGCCGGTTACCACAACCGCGCCGACGTTTGGAAGGAAGAACGGTTCGGGTAATTTCAGAGAATAGAGACTCCTCAGCCTGTCATTGCGAACGAGCGATTCCCAGCGAGTGAAGCAATCCAGTGTATTCATTCAAACAATTGTTTGTAGGTTAGACGGGATTGCTTCGGGCTGACGCCCTCGCACGCGTGCCTGCGCACGGTGCAGGCAATGACAGATTTATTGAGGTGGCTGAGTATTAACGAATAGAGAGTGGTAAAGAGAGAGTAGTAAAAGACGGCGGTGGTCTGCGAATTACGCAGCCACCGCCGTTTACTTTTCTCTACTTTCTCTTCTCTATTCTCTGAACCTACGGCCTCTTATCCAGCGTCACTTTTATATCCAGTTTCTGGTCGCCGCGCAGGACCGTCAGCGTGACGACATCGCCCGGCGATTTGTTGTTGACCAGATAACTCAAGAAGTCGCTAAAGGTATTCACCGCCTGACCATCCACCGCAATAATCAGGTCGCCGCCGCCTTTCAAATTCTCCAAACCGACATCCTTCGTTCCGCCAATCACACCGGCCTTATCTGCCGGGCCGCCGGGCACAACATTGGCGACATACGCGCCGGTAAGCCGCTTCAACCCAAGCGTATTGATTTCGTCGAGGGTCAGTTGATCCTGGGAACCCATGCCCATGTAGGGATAATCATATTTACCGCTCTTGATGATCACAGGCGCAACACGTTTGACGATATTGATCGCAATCGCAAAGCCGATCCCGGAGTTGACCGGTTCACCGCTGGTGGCGGAACTGTCGGTGCGGATGGCGCGGTTGATGCCGATCACTTCACCGTTCAGGTTGAGCAACGGGCCGCCGGAGTTACCGGGGTTGATGGCCGCATCGGTTTGGATCTGGTCGCTCGTGCTAAAAGTTGAACCGCTCGTCGTTGCATGGTTCGATGGGAGCGTGCGTCCCAACGCCGAGATAATGCCGGTGGTCATCGTGCCGTTCAAGCCAAACGGGTTGCCGATGGCGATCACGGTCTGGCCCACTTTCAGCTTGCTTGAGTCGCCCAGGGTCAGCGGGTGGATTTCCGATGCGGGCGCGTCCACTTTGATGACGGCCAGGTCAGAATCAGGGTCAACGCCGATCATCTTCGCAAAGGCTTTGTACCCGTCGGGGAAGTCCACTTCCATTTTTGTCTGGCCGTCGACCACATGCTGGTTGGTGATAATGTACCCCTGGTCGTTATAGACAAAACCGGTGCCCAGGTCAGCGCCGGTGGCCGTCAAGACCTGGATGGCAACAATCCCAGGCGTGACGTGCGCATACAGCGACGTCAACACATTTTCCTGCTCACTTAAGTTGGCAGAGGAAACCAGGGCTGGAATGTTTGTCGGCGCAGCAGGTTGAAACCCGCTGGACGACGGCGCATTGCCAAAAGGCAGCGAAACAGCCTGACAGGCCATGGAAGCCAGGATCAAGATCATCACCGGTAAAAATAAACGCATGTTTGTTTTCATATTGCTCTCCTTCAGGGTAGTTCTACCTGTCATCTTATCGAAGAGGACACTCAAAGTGACTGTCACCTTTTTATTTTTCTGGTTTCAGATTGCTCGCCTGCGCCAGGAGCTTTTTTTGTTCGGCGCTCAAGTCACGCGGAATGCGCACCTTGACGCGCACCAAAAGATCGCCTTTGCGTTCGGGGTCTTTCAAATGCGGCATCCCGCGCCCCGCAATGCGGAACACCTGCTCAGGCTGAGTCCCGGCGGGGATGGTCAACTTCACCCTGCCGGTCATCGTCTCCACCTCGACATCGCCGCCAAGCAACGCCGTGAACACATCCACCGTCGCCGGAGCCTGCAGGTTGTCGCCGTCGCGCTCGAAGCGCGGATCGTGTTCCACTTCCACCTTGAGGAACAAATCTGCGCCGCCCGGCGCGCCGCCCGCCACACGGATCTTCGACCCGGTTTTCGCGCCCGCAGGAATTTTTACCTGCAAACGCCGTTCGCCTTCCAGGATGTGGGTACTGCCGGTAAAAGCCTCTTGCAGCGAAATGGACAGGCTTTGCTCGTACGCTTGGGGCGCGCGGCGTGTGCGCACATTGGTAGCCTGCCCGCCGCCCACCCCGCCAAAGATCGCGCTGAAAAAGTCCGAAAAACCGCCGCCGTCCGCGCCGCCAAACAGATCGTCGAAGTTGACCTGTCCTGCGCCTGCCGAACGACCGCCCGCGCCCCTGCCGGTCTGCCACTGGTCCCAGTTGAAACCGCCCGGCGCGCCGCCCCCGTGTTGATAGTTCGAATACTCGCTGCCGAGCTGGTCGTAACGGGCGCGCTTCTGCGGGTCGGAGAGAACCTGGTAAGCCTCGTTGATCTCTTTAAACTTCTCTTCGGCCTGCTTGTCGTTGGCGTTACGGTCAGGGTGATATTTCAGGGCCAGCTTGCGATATTCCTTGCGGATTTCTTCAGGGCTGGCGTTGCGGGCGACGCCCAAACTTTGGTAGTAATCTTTATAGTCCATAAGCTGTATTCTATGTCTTTTAAGGTGCGCGAGTCAAGCCATAACGCTTGTATCTTACACAACTCTAAGCTGGAATTTTTCGTCTACAAAACAGGAGCATCTTCAAGTATCATAACAAGGAAAGATGAACACCACATGAACACTGGATAAAGATATATGAAAACGATTTGCGTATTTTGCGGCTCATCCGACGACATCCACCCCGACTTCAAGCTGGCCGGCCGTCTCATGGGGCGGGTCCTGGCTGAAAACGGACTCCGTTTAATCTACGGCGGGGGCGGCAGCGGCGTCATGGGCGCGCTCGCCGACGGAGCGCTGCAGGCCGGCGGCGAGGTGATCGGCGTCATCATCGAAAGCATGAACACCCCGGCCCTGGCCCATCCCGATCTAACAAGCCTGCGCGTCGCCGCGAACATGCACGAACGCAAAGCCCACATGCACGCCCTGGCCGAGGGCTTCATCGCCCTGCCCGGCGGCCTGGGCACCTTCGACGAGTTGTTCGAGACCCTCACCTGGGCGCAAATCGGCGTCCATGAGAAACCGGTCGGCCTGCTGAACGTGCGCGGCTACTTCGACCCGTTGCTGGCGATGCTGCTGCACGCCGAGCGCGAGGGCTTTGTCTTCCACGAACACCGCGAGATGCTGCTAACCGCCGAAGAACCCCAGGCGTTGCTGGACGCGCTCAAAACGTATCAATACCCGGCCCAGGCCGTCAAACGCTGGATGCGGCAGGACGAGTGAAACAACGGTGGTTGAGTAGCGTTCTTTGCGTATCGAAACCCACGCATACACATCTTTCCTAACACTTCTTTCACAGTATAAAAATAATTTCAGGTGAACAATGACCTTCAACGGACGCCTCGGCCTGATCCAGCGTGTGCTCCCCTCTTACCGCGCCCCGTTCTTCGACGCGCTGGCCGCCTCCTGCGCGGGCGGCATGAGCCTCTTCGCCGGCCTGCCACGCCCCGACGAATCCATCGCCGTCACCGAACAATTACGCATTGCGCAGTACGCGTTCGCCCGCAATATCCACTTCGGCTCCCCCTCCTCCCCGTTTTACTTTTGCTACCAGCGCGGCCTGACCAACTGGCTGGCCGAATGGAACCCCGACGCGCTGATCATCGAGGCCAACTTCCGCTATCTTTCCAGCAGCGCCGCGTTGCGTTGGATGCGCCAGCGCGGACGCCCGGTCATCGGCTGGGGATTGGGCGCGCCTGTCAGCCGCGGCCCGCTTGCGGCCCTGCGCGGGCGCTTCCTGCGCCGTTTCGACGCGCTGATCGCCTACTCGCAGCGCGGTGCGGACCAGTACGCCGCCTGCGGCATCCCTGCCGAAAAAATCTTCGTCGCCCCCAACGCCGTCGCCCCGGCCCCAACGCATCTCCCCGTTCGGCGTGGGACTCCTGTCCCCGCCGCCCCGTGTGTGCTCTTCGTTGGACGTTTGCAGCCCCGTAAACGCATTCCCTCGCTGCTGCGGGCCTGCGCCGAACTCCCTGAAAAGCTCCGCCCGCGCCTCGTCATCATCGGCGATGGGCCTGAGCGAAAAAACCTGGAAAGTCTCGCCGCCGACATCTATCCCGCCGCTGAATTTTTGGGCGCGTTACACGGCCCTTATTTGGCCCTGCACTTCGCCGCCGCCGACCTGTTCGCGCTGCCCGGCACCGGCGGGCTGGCCGTCCAGGAAGCCATGTCCTACGGCTTGCCGGTCATCGTCGCCAAAGGCGACGGCACCCAGGACGACCTGGTGCGCCCCACGAACGGCTGGCAGATCCCGCCGGATGACGATGCGGCCCTGGCATCCACGCTGCGCGAGGCCCTTTCAGACGTCGCCCGCCTGCGCCGCATGGGCGCGGAATCGTACCGCATTGTGGCCGAAGAGATCAACCTGGAGAAAATGGTCGCTGTGTTTGTGGATGCGCTAGTTACTACTCAGCCACCTCACTAAATCTGTCATTGCCTGCACCGTGCGCAGGCACGCGTGCGAGGGCGTCAGCCCGAAGCAATCTCGCCTAACCTACGAACAATTGTTTGAATGAGTACACGAGATTGCTTCGTCGCCTGGGGAACGGCTCCTCCATTAGACTTGGAGTAAGATTGATTTGCCAAACAAGGGTTGAATAAGTCTACGGCTCCTCGAGAGCAAAATGCTGAGACAGGAAGCTCACATTGCGAAAGAGACCCAACCCTTGTTGTGAATGACGCTAAATCAGTATTGAAGCCTTGCA
>JBARBA010000580.1:0-2718 GCA_049792555.1 Anaerolineales bacterium | reverse complement strand
GTCCGGTTGCGGTGGGTTCATCCAAAAGTACTTCCCCCGTTTGGGCCAGGTGTCCGATGGCGGCCAGCCTGTCCATGATCGCGCCTGCCAGTGTATCCCAGGTCTGGATGGCCGGGTCGCCGACCTGTAAGCGGCGGGCAGGGCCGCTGGCGATGGCGATCTTGACGCCCAGCGAGATGGCTTCGCCGGTGCTGAGCGGCGGGCTGGCAAAGGCTTGCATCGCAACCTGCACGGCCCAAGCTGCGGCAATTGCCCGCCGCCCGTCATCCGCATCGAACCAGCAGACGATGGCGTCGCCGCTGAACCCGACCACGCTGCCGCCGTAAGCCTCCACCGGCGCGATCAGCGCTTCGTAGAAACGGTTCAGGCGCAGCGTCAGTTCTTCTGCGCCGCGGCGTTTGCCCAACTTGCGGGCCAGGACCTCGGTTAGGGGGGTGAAGCCCGAAAGGTCGGCGCACAGGGCCGCCCCCTGTGTTTGGCGCGGCAGTTCGCTCCCGGCGGCCAGGGCCTGCCTGCGGTCTTGAGGGACATAAGCCAGGAGCGTTTCCAGTGAAAGCATTTATTCCTCCGATTGCCATCCGATAAAATAGACGAGCCGTTACGAATGTGGGCAGGGTGACAGATTGCCGCAAATGTTAAGCAGTCACGGTTTCTGTTTTTTCTCAAGCGCCGCCAGGCTTTCCCACGCTTGCGCGATCTCGCGGTTGAAGCGCGCGTTTTGTAGGAACGATGCGCGCAGCGCCTCATCGTCGATGCGCGCGGCGATGTCTTGGATGAAGTTGTAGGCGGCCTCCAGGGTGGGCCGGGCGCGCGGGTCACTATTGGCCTGCAGGATATAGTAACAGGTCAGGTATATCCAGGCAACTTCGTCCTGGGTGCTCAGGTGGTGTGTCGTCACGTAATTCAAGATTTCATCCATGGGCGCTTGCGATTCGGCCAGGTTGCCTTGCGTCAGCGCAAGACAGGCCAGGCCGGTTTGGGCCTGTTTGGCGTAATGCTGCAAACCCATCTCCTGCGCCAGGGCCAATGCCTGACGGTAGGCATCGGCAGCCCCGTCCAGGTCGCCCAGTTCCCTGAGCGCATGGCCCAGGGCAGTCAGCGCGCGGGTTTGCGACCATTTATTCTTTGTCTCCTGCGCAATCGAAAGCGCCTGCTGGCACTGGTCCCTGGTCGTTTCATGCTGGCCCAGATGATAAAAGACCATACTCGAAGCCACTAATATCTGGCAGGTTAAATCCCGGTCACCCATTTCGCGAAAGATGGACAACGCCTGGGTGTGATAGTCCAAAGCGGGGGCATACTCACCCAGTTCGTCGGCAATTGTGCCCAGATATGTAAGGCACATTCCCTCATATTGCTTATAACCGACCTCTTTACCGATACGCAAGGCTTGTTCTGCCCGGGCTCGGGCTACCGGATAATTGTTTTGCGCGAGATCGATCAGGCTAAGACCGTAAAGAGCAACCATCTTGCCCATTTGATCCCCCAACTCTTGCGCGAGGCGCAAGGCCTGTTCGCAATAAAGTTGGGCTTTGGCATAATCGCCGCGTTGTTCGACCATCTGGCTGCCAAGTTGGCCGAGAACAAGCCCTTCATTTTGTTGATAGCCGATCGAATGCCAGGAATGCAGGGCCTGTTCATAATAAGGCTGCGCATTGGCAAAATCACCACAAAGGTAAGCGATGTCTGCCAAGTCACCAAGCACCAGAGTTTCACTGATACGATTGCCGGCCTGGCGCTGGAGCTGCAAAGAGCGTTCCAGGTGGGCCTGCGCGCTCTCATAATTACCTGCCTTGGTATCAAGCTCGCCAAGATCCATCAGGCCATTGGCAAGCCAGCGGGTCAGTTGGGCCGCCTGCGCCAGGGCCAGGACCTGCTCGGTTCGCGCGCGCGCCTCGGCATAATTCCCTTGAAGCATCAGCGTACTCCCCCACAGCCAATAAGCGCGCGCCTCGTGCTCGACTGCGCCTGCGCAATGGGCCAACCCCGCCGCCTGCTGCGCGGCGGCAATTGCCGCCGGGTAATTGCTTGTTGAATGAAAATACATTGACCGGATGATGGCCGCCCGGGCGCGCCGCTCGTTATCGTCCAACGTTTCGGCCAGCGCCGTGAGGGCTGTCACGTCCCGGTTGTCGGCTTCCCACATCCCCAAAAGACTATAGACATCCTCTCGCGCCAAAAGGAGATCGAAGCGCCCGGCGTAGTCGTCTTCGGGGGCCAGCGCCAGGGCGCGCCCCAGGTACGAAAGGGCGGCTTCATTGGCGAAAGCCTTCCCGGCGGCTTCGCCCGCCCTACGCAGATACTCGCGTTTCTTGGGCAGGTTTTCGCTGCGTTCGTAATGATAGGTCAGCAAATCCAGGAACGGCTGCGTATCTTCCCCGGCAAGCTCTTCCAAATAACGCGCAAACTGTTCGTGCAGGCCCGCGCGCGTGGCATAGGCCAGGCTCTCGTAGGCGGCTTCCTGGGTAATGACGTGTTTGAACAGGTAGGCCAACTCCGGTTCGGGCGTCTCCTGTATCGTGAATTCCAGGCGGTTCAAGTACTCCAAATCGGCGACGACCTGCGCTGCGCCGCCCAACGGCGGGTAATATTCGTACAGCCAGGATGCCCGGAACAGCCGCCCGATGACGCTGGCGGCCTTGAGCGTGATTTGCTGGCGCTCCCCCAACCGGTCGATGCGGCTCAGGATCAGGCTGTGCAGGCTGTCGGGCAGGTCGG
>JBARBA010000579.1:0-2650 GCA_049792555.1 Anaerolineales bacterium | reverse complement strand
ACCGGGCCGTCCCTGACCCCCACCCGCACCAGCACCACCGGGCCGTCCCTGACCCCCACCCGCACCAGCACTGTGGGCGGCCCGACCAACACCCCGACGCGCACGCTTACCCCGCTGCCGATCACGGCCACCCCCACCTCCGGCGCGGCATGCAGCCCGGTGACTTCGACCATCACTGCCCCGTTTACCTATGACGGTTCGGGCACGTTCTGCTGGCAATCCAGCAACCTGGGCACGTACATCAACTCCTGGAATACGACCAGCGTGGTAGTCAACGGCGTGAACGAAACCAACCTGTATGTTGCCGCCGGTTCCCTGCCCGCCAAGATCGGCGGCTACTGGTACGTCAGCTACAACAGCACGGCCTCCTACGGTCACTTTGAAACCAAGTAATTTGCAGTCTTTTGGCAGGGGCGACGCATTGCGTCGCCCCTGTTTCACAAAAAAAGCTTGATAATAACGGAATTCCCCTGGACGACGGACCGTCCAGGGGAGTTTCGTTAAAATTCTTTAACGCGAAGGTGCAAAAGCGCAGAGTCGCAAAGGGCTTTATCAAAGCTCTTGGCGTCCTTGCGCCTTCGCGTTAAGGGTTTCTACTTTTCGGACAGATTCTCCCACGCCTGGACAACCTCGCGGTTGCAGCGCGCGTTTTGCAGGAACGAAGCGCGCAGGCGCTCATCGTCGATCCCGGCGGCGATTTGCTGCAACAGGGTATGAGCCGCTTCCAGCGTGGCGCGCGCGCGGGGGTCGTGGACAGCTTGCAGGATGCGGTGGCACGCCAGATAGGTCCAGAAGATTTCGTCCTGGGTGCTCAGGGAGTGGGTTTCCAGGTAATGCAAAATCTCATTTAGCGGCGCTTGGGCTTCGACCGGGTTGCCCTGCGCCAGCGCAAGACAGGCCAGGCCGGTTTGGGCCTGTTTGGCGTAATGCTGCAAACCCATCTCCTGCGCCAGGGCCAATGCCTGGCGGTAGGCATCGGCAGCCCCGTCCAGGTCGCCCAGTTCCCTGAGAGCATGGCCCAGGGCAGTCAGCGGGCGGGTTTGCGAGAATTTGTTTTTTGTTTCTTGCGCAATCGTGAGCGCTTCTTGATTGTATTCCCGGGCCGTTTCATGCTGACCCAGGTGATATGAGGTCACTCCCAGCGCGGTTAAGACCTGGCACTTTAGATCCGGGTCACCCATCTCGCGCGAGATGGATAGACACTGCTGGTGATATTCCAGGGCTGATGCACACTCACCCAGTTCATCGGCAATACTACCCAACTGTGCAAGACATCCTGCCTCATAATATGAATGACCGATCTCTTTACAGATACGCAACGCTTGTTCTGCCTGACCTCGAGCCGCTTGATAATTATTTGTCGCGAGATCAATAAAGCTGAAAATATAAAGGGCAAACATCTCGCCTGCCCGATTACGCGCCTCTTGCGCGAGATGCAAAGCCTGTTCAGCATAAAGCCTGGCTTTTGCATAATTGCCGCGTTGTTCGACAATCAGGCTGCCAAGGTTGATGAGGGTAGTCCCCTCATTTTTTTTATAACCGATTGCATGCCAGAAATGCAATATCTGTTCATAATAAGTTTGCGCCCTGGCAAAATCACCATGAACAAAAGCCGATTCTCCCAAATAGGAAAGGGCCTCGGCCTCACCTATCCGATTGCCAACCTGGCGCTGGAGTTGCAAAGCGCGTTCCAGGTGGGTCTGCGCGCCATCATACTGAGCAGTGAGGAGATCAAGAATGCCGAGACTTGTCAGACTATTTGCGGTCCACAGGGTCAATTGGGCCGCCTGCGCCAAGTCCAGGGCCTGCCCGGTGCGCGCGCGCGCTTCGGCATAACTGGACTGGTGTCTCAGCGCCTCTCCCCATATTCTATAACCACGCACTTCGAATTCGTCTGCGCCGGCTCGATGGGCAAACTCCACCGCCTGCTGCGCAGCGGCAACCGCTGCCGGGTAATCACTTGTGTGGTAAGCGTAATTTGACCGGCTTAAAGCCGCCTGGGCGCGCCGGGCGTTGTCGTCCAGCGCTTCGGCCAGCGCCGCGAGGCTTGTCACATCCTGGTTTTGGGCTTCTGCGTTCCCCAGAATATCGTAGACCTGATATTTTGTCAAAAGGATGTCGAAACGCTCGGCGTAGTCGCTTTCGGGAGACAGCGCCAGGGCGCGCCCCAGGTACGAAAGGGCCGCTTCGTTGGCAAAGGCTGCCGCAGCCGCTTCGCCCGCCTTGCGCAGGTAGTAACGTTTCTTGGGCAGGTTTTCACTGCGTTCATAATGATAGGCCAGCAGGTCAAGGAACGGCCCGGCGTTCTCGCCTGCGACCTGCTCCAGGTAGCGGGCAAACTGCTCGTGCAAGGCGGCGCGCGTGGCGTAGGCCAGACTCTCGTAGGCGGCTTCCTGGGTAATGACGTGTTTGAACAGGTAGGCCAGTTCCGGTTCAGGTGTCTCCAGTACCGTGAATCCCAGACGATGCAGGCTTTCCAGGTCGGCGGCGACCTGCGCCGGGCCGCCCAACGGCGGGTAATACTCGTACAGCCAGGATGCCCGGAACAGCCGCCCGATGACGCTGGCGGCCTTGAGCGTGATTTGCTGGCGCTCCCCCAACCGGTCGATGCGGCTCAGGATCAGGCTGTGCAGGCTGTCGGGCAGGTCGG
>JBARBA010000578.1:0-3822 GCA_049792555.1 Anaerolineales bacterium | reverse complement strand
CGGCGTCCAAAAGAAGCGCGCCGGACGCATACTCGAAGGTCGCACCTGGGATGAGATGCCCAGGGATTTGAACATTGTGAGAGCATAAATACAAAAGGCCGGTCAAACCATTGACCGGCCTTTTGTATTCAGCATTTCCGAAAACTTGTATTTAACGCACTCGCCTGCCGCTGGTACGGCTCCCCCGTTTTTGCCTATTTTCCGGCCAGCGCCTGTTCCCTGGCTGGCAGCTTCTTGCGCTTCTTTTCTCTGACCGGCGCAACTTCATCCGGCAATTCGTGCAAGGCCTCGGGGGCAAAATTGGCTTCGTTGGGCCAAACGACCGTGCCGATAACCGGGTCAAGCACAACGCGCGCAAAATAAGCGGGGTCGCGCAGCGGCTCGAACACTGTGCCATCCAGCAATGGGGATAGATTGACGCGCTTGCGAGCGCCGTTGCTGAAAAGCAAATTCAGCGAGTGCGTTCCACAAACCTGAGCTTCCAGAATTCGTAAAATCATCTCAATCCTTATCCAATTTATTATACGACATCCCCCCCGGATGGATTTGAGAATCAGCGCCTTTGTTTGACAGGAATTTCTTAGGCCGCCTCTCCCAAAGAACATGACGGCGGGCGGTTTTTCGTTCCAGACGCGCTCCTCGATATTTCGGGATAAAATAGCGTCACTGAACGCCCATTTTTGATACCTGCAAATCCATAGGAGCACCTCCCATGAGCGAATACCAATACTACGAATGGCAAACCATCGACCGTCCCCTCACGGCAGCCGAACAGCGCGCAGTCGATGGACTTTCCAGCCACATGGACACGGTCACGTCCACGCAGGCGGTTGTCACCTACTCGTGGGGCAATTTCAAGCACGACCCGGCCGAAGTGCTGCTCCAATATTTCGACGCCTTCCTGTACGACTCGAACTTCGGCGATCGCCGCTTGATGTTCCGCCTACCCAAGTCGCTGGTGGATGTGGAAGCCATTCGCGTCTACTGCATTGATAGTTGGATCACGCTCGACGATCACGGGCCATACTTTATCCTCGAAATCACCTGGAACGACGAAAACAACGACTACGAATGGATCGAATCCGGCGGGATATTGGGCCAACTGGCCTGCCTGCGCGAACAAATCCTGCAAGGCGACTACCGCGCGCTCTACATTGTGTGGCTCAAGGCTATGGACTCCGACCGGTATGCGGACGAAGACGACGAAGCGGGGCCGCCCGTCCCGGCGGGATTGCAAAACCTGAACGCCGGTTTGCAGGCCCTGATCGAATTCTTCGAGATCAACCCGCACCTGGTCGCCGCTGCGGCGAAATCCAGCAAAAAAGCCGAATCCGCGCCGGAGCCTGATCTCGAATCCGCCATCCCCAAGCTGACCCGCGCCGAAGCGGACGACCACCTGCGCCAAATCGTGCGCGGCGAACCCGGCGCAGTGCTGCTGCTCAAAAAACGACTGGCCGCGTTGAGCGGACGGGGCGCAACGACCGCTTCCCCGGCCACGCGCACCGTCGCCGAAATGCGCCAGCAGGCCGAAGAAATCGAACAGGAAGCCAAACGCAAAGCCGCTGAAGAAGCCGAGCGCCAGCGCATCCAACGGCTTGAAAAACTGGCCCAAAGGGAAGGGTCGGCATGGGCCAAAGTGGAGAGCCTGCTCGACCAAAAGCGCGGCGGCGCTTATGACGAAGCCACCGCGTTGCTGGTCGAACTAAAGGAAATGGCAGAATACAAAAAACAGGCGCCCCAATTTCAAAAATTTTTTGAGTTCATCCGCGCAAAGTATGGAAAAAGCGTCGCGTTGATGGAACGTTTCCGGCGCGCCAAATTGTTGTAACGATTGAAACAATAGTAGAAGTCAGTCGGATGGCAACGAAAACCGCAACTTTAAAAAGGGCGTCGCTCCCCCTCCTGCTTCTCGCCAGCGCTGCGCTGACCGGCGGACTGTTCGCAGGTTTCAAGACCCTGCCACAGCTTATCCCTTGCGCCGACCCGATGGCCCAAAGTCTGACGCTGGCGCTGTGTATTACGCTGGTTCTCCAGCTTTTGGTTTACGCGCGCCGGTTGGGCGGGCGCTTCCGTTGGGTGGTGGGAGCGCAGGCGGCGCTGGTCCTTCTGGTGGTATGGATGGGGTTTTACCCGATCTCTCCATTGTTTTCGAGCGGGCGCATCCCCGTCCTGCAAGGCTTCACCGTCATAACCCGGGCGCGCGGAACGGTCAATGTCGCGCCGGGAGCCATCGTCACGCTGGCCGGCGGGAGGCCGGCTGCCTTCCAACCACTGACCCTGATCGATAATGGCCTGCGCTGCTACTGGACGTCGGCATCCGGCGGAGCGCTGGACGATCCGCAGAGTTGCGCCACGGTCTATTTCCCACCGCAACGGGAGTATGACATCCTGAAGGTCAGCCTGCAGCCCGGCTGCGGCCTGCCACACTCGGAAGGGCAGATCAAGATCAGCATATTGCCGTGAACTGCATTTGCCAACCAGCCGGGGGTACAATTGTCTTACAGTTTGCCCACGAATAGCATTTCAACCATTACCCATGCCCCCCTTCACCTTCCTGTCCGACCCCATTTTCCGCTATACCTTCACCATCCCGCCCGAAGCGTTGGACGGCAACGGGCACGTCAACAACGTCCATTACGTGCAGTGGATGCAGGACGTGGCCGTGCGCCACTTCGGAGCGTTGGGCGGCGTGCCGCTGGTGCAGGCATTGGGCGCCACCTGGGTGGTGCGCTCGCACAACGTCGAGTACCTCAGCCCGGCCTTTGCCGGTGAACAAATCGAAGTGCGCACCTGGGTCGCAAACGTGCGCCGCGTGCGTTCGCTACGCCGCTACGAATTCGCGCGCATCTCCGACGGCAGGCTGCTGGTGCGCGGGGCGACGGAATGGGTCTTTGTGGACGCCAAAAGCGGCCGCCCCCTGTCCATCCCGGCTGAAGTGGTACAGGGCTTGCCGCTGCTGCCCGATAAGCTCGAAACCTGAAGCGGGGACGCAGTTTCCCGGGCAGATTGAAAGCAGATAAAACAAGTTAGTATATACGGGAGGATTCGGTAATTCGTATTTCAAGAAACCTGCGTGCCATCTCTCATCGGTGGTTGAGCCTGTCGACATCGTGCCCGTAGGGTAAACCTTGTCGAAGGCGATGCCCTGAGCTTGTCGAAGAGACGGCGGTGCTATCCCGCCACTGCACACTGCGCCGAACGCGCACCTGTCCCGGCGTCCCCTCGGGAGTGCAGGTGTCGAAACCACCTGTAACAACAATTCCCCCCGAAATATTGAGATAGCGCCCCTACGGCATTATCCTTGAGCTTCATTGCGGCGCAGGGCCGGATGGCAGTGGATGGCAACCAGACAGGTTGCTCCGACAGGTTGCTCAAAGACACGTTCCCATAGCTGGCGTTCAGTTTCCACATCCAGCGCGCTGGAAAGATCGTCGAGCGCCAGCAGTTCGACCTGGCAAACGAACATGCGCGGCTGGCCCTCGTAGACGGGGCTGGACGCTCATTGGTAGCCCTGGCAATCCACTTCGGCGAAGAATTCTTCGTCGCAACCGCTGGTCCTGCATTTGAGCAGGACTTCTTCCACGTTTTTCCCGGCGCGCGCAACCGAGCGGCGCGTGACGTTGTCCTGCTTCGGGCAGTAGATGCGCTTGTCGTAGTAGCTCAGGTGTCCTTTGGAGCAGCGCGCGCTGAAGACGTATGTAGGGCTGGTCACGGTGGGCGGGTTGCGGCGCGCCTCGTCGGCGCTCAAGACGGCCCGGGCGGCTTCGCGCAAGGTGATCATCGCATCGTGTTTGGCGATATCGGTCAGCAGGTCGCGCACCG
>JBARBA010000577.1:0-2545 GCA_049792555.1 Anaerolineales bacterium | reverse complement strand
GTGCGGTTGCTGTGACCTGCGGGGAGGTTGCGGGCGTCGATGTTTGCACCACCGGTGGTTTGCTTGAAGGCTTTGGCGTGGCGCTTGGGTTGTTTGCGCCCTTTTGGGTAGGCGTAGACGTGTTTTGCGGCGTCAGGAAAATATCCTGCCAGGATGGCGGCGTAAGAATTGCAGGCAAAACAGGCTCGATCACAACGGCGGTGCTTTTGAGCGAAATATATTGCGCGTTGGGGTCCAGTTTCGAATCCATGTTGGCTTGAACAGTCCACTGCGGCGCGAGGCCAATGGCCAGTGTGCCGGTCAGCAACATGCAAACCAGCCCCAGCAAGACAATCGCCAGGAATAAAATCCAGTCGCGGTTGCGGCGCTCTCGACGTGGCAGGCTCATTTTTCTCCCGCGCCATACATGGGCAACCGCAAGTAAAAGCGGCTGCCCGGGTAATTCTTTTCATCATGGCCTGCGCTTTCCACCCAAACGCGCCCGTGGTGCGCTTCGATAATGCCATGCACAATCGCCAATCCCAGCCCAGGGCCGCCCCCTTTGAATTTCGTCCGACCCGATGAATGCAGTTTCAACTCGCCCGTTTGGTAAAACTTCTCAAAGACAAGTTCATGGTGCTGTGAGTCAATGCCGATGCCGGTGTCGCTGACAACTATTTCCATCTCGCGTTTACCGGGCGTCTCCTCGACGACTTTCCCGCTGACGGTGATCTGACCGCCATCCGGCGTGTATTTAATGGCATTCATCACCAGATGGTAAAAGACTTTATACATCAGGTCCGGGTCGGCAGGAACATCGGGCAATTGATCCAGGCTATCTGTTACCAGCGTCAATTTGCGCTCCTCCAAAGCCGCCTCGAATATTTCTCGTACGCGCAACATGATCCGGCTGATCTGTATTTTATCCAACATCGGTTTGAGCATGTTGCTGTCGATCCTGGTGACATCCAACATGTTGTTAACCACTTCGGCCATGCGGTCAGACCCCTCTACAAGCCCTTTGGCGATCTGTTTCAGGTCGGGATATTGACTGGTCTTCACCTGCAACATTTGAGAGTAACCCTGGATCAGGGTCAGCGGCGTGCGCAATTCGTGCGCAGACACCGAGATAAAGCTCTCTTTGGTTTTGTCCATCTGCTCAAGGATGTGATTGGCCCGTTCCAGTTCAATGCTGCGCGCTTCCAGGCGGTCGGTCATTTCATCGAATGTGTTCGCCAGCGTGCCGATTTCATCCTTGCTACGCACGCCGGTGCGCTGCGTCAGGTCTCCGCCGGCAATCGCCTGCGAGGTGCGCATGAGCGAATATAAAGGATTGATGATCAACCGCGAAATCAGATAACCCACCAGGATCACGGCGATCATGGCAATGGCGAACAGGAGGATGTACGTATTGCGGCTGATCGCCCCGGATGTGACCACAAAATCGAGGGGCAGGATCACGCCGAAAGCTCCCAGGCGGTCGCCGCTCACACGCAGGGACCCGCGCGCCAGACTGTACCAGCGCCCGTCTGTGATGAAGTTTTCTCCGTTGACGATGTTCTCCGAATTGAGGACTGCTTGGTAAAGATCAGGAGCAATAGCGAGCGTCTTCAAAAAACCAGGATCGTTCTCTTGCCCCGCCAGGGTTGTTCCCAAGGCCAGGCCATTCTCGCCATAAAAAGTCAAATCGGCCAGCGATGTGCTTTTCAGGGTAGAGAGCAGGGTATCCAATGAAGTCCCGACCACGACCACGCCGACCATCTCGTCATTTAGCGCAATGGGGATGGCCGAATAGTAATAATAGCGTTTATTGACGGGGTTGAGGCCTATTCCACGCTGTGGCAGGCTTTGCGCATCATGGCTTTTCAGCAATGATTGCACAAAGGGCCAGTCGCCAGCCCCGCCCGACGTGGCGGCTTTTTGAAAAGTCCTGTCGGGGCCTTTTATCAGGTGGAGCAGTTCCTGCCCTTGCAGGCTGACCAGGATCAGGTTTTCGGCATCCAGAGCGCTCGCGGCTGGTATTGCCAGTTCGGCGATAGTTTGGCGGTCATTCTTTTGCAAAGCATCGCCAACCCCATTTGTAAAAGCAACATCGCGCGCCACCTGGATATGCTTGACTTCCTCCCGCGCCATCCCATCAGAAACGACCCGCCCGGCTTCCAGAAGTTGGTTGGTCAGGCGCTCATTTAATGTGTTCGCCACCAGTTTGGTAACGACATAGACCCCTGTAATCGCTACAATCAGGGTAATTAGAAGGTAGGGTAAAATAACTTTGAAACGAATGCTCACAAATTTATCCCTGTCTTGTTTAAAGATGCCAGATGATATTATACATTAATGGCCGCGATGAACAACGAATTGATAACTTTGCACAATTGACGGCAGATGTGGAAAATAAAAAAAGCCCCGCCGAAAGGCGGGGTCTTGTGGGCGCGAAAGGACTCGAACCCCCGACCTTGTCATCCTCTCAAGGGGGACCTCGGTGGAAATAAAAAAGCCTCGTCTTTGAAACGAGGCCTTGTGGGCGCGAAGGGACTCGAACCCCTGACCTTGTCATCCCCTTAAT
>JBARBA010000576.1:0-2113 GCA_049792555.1 Anaerolineales bacterium | reverse complement strand
CAGTTCAAAGTCCTGGAGAATGCCCAGGCTGATGGAAAAGGTGTCGTGCGTCATCACTGTCAATACGGGCCATCCGCCGGGGGTGACGGACGCGACTGCGGTGTCGGTGGGGATAACAGGAGCGGTTGCCGAATCCTGGGTGGCATTGCTCACAACACCCGAGTCAGGTGTGGCGGCGGCCGGAGCGGCGCACGCAGCCAATAAAACGGACAAGATTAAGAGCGGGAAGAAAGGTTTTTTCATCGGTATCCTGTTTCAAGTTCGAACTTGTTTCACACACAATAAAGCGCCGCGCTCGATGCTGGTTTTCAAGGGAGGGTGTCAGAGACGGAATACGCACTACGTATTACGTAGTGCGTATTCCGTAGAGAAAAAAGTTAGTGCAAAACCGCCTGTGTCCAGTTGTTGATCCAGGTGTCGCGCATGGCGTCCAGGTTGGCGGGAGCGGCAGCGGGGCTGGCGGCAACCTGGGCATATTTGAGAAAGACATCCGGCAGTTTGGCCTGGGTGTTGACCGGGTAGACGTACATATTGAGCGGCATGTCTTCCTGGAAGGGTACGTCCAGCATGAAATCGACGAACTTCTCGGCCAGGTCGCGGTTCTTCGCGCCGTTCAGCACACCGACAAATTCCACCTGCCGGAAGCAGGTGCCGGGGGCCATGATCGTTCCGATTGGCGAGTCGGTCAGCGGTGTGGCAGCATCGGCCACTTCGGCGGCGGGGCTGGAAGCGTACGAGACGACCATCGGCTGGGGGCCGTGCCCCGAGGAGCCGCTAAAGTTGGTGTAATAGGCCGTTTCCCAGCCGTCCACCACGACCACGCCGTTGGCTTTGAGCGCCTTCCAGTAATCGAGGTAGCCGGGGTCGCCGTATTGGGCAATCGTCGCCAGCAGGAAGGCCAGACCGGGCGAGGAACTGGCCGGGTTCTCCACGACGAGCATATCTTTGTATTCGGGCTTCTTCAAGTCGTCGAGCGAGGCCGGGAGGGCCAGGCCGTTTTTGTCGAAGAAGGCTTTGGAGTAGTTGATGCACACATCGCCGTAATCCACCGGCAGGGCGCGGTTTTTCAGGTCAAGCTGGAACTCGGCGGGGATATTGGCCAGCATGGGCGAGTCGTAAGACTCAAAGATATCGGCCGCCAGCGCGCGCGAAAGGAAGGTGTTGTCGACGCCGTAGAAGACGTCGGCCAGGGGCGCGTCTTTGGACAGGATGGCTTTGTTGAGCGCCGCCCCGGCGTCGCCGCTTTTGACGAAATTCACTTTGACGTTGTTGGCCAGTTCAAATTCCTGGATGACTCCCTGGCTGGCGGCAAAAGAGTCGTGCGTCATGACGGTCAGCGTGCGCGCTTCGGAGGGCGTGCCCGGCTGGATCGCGGCGGCGGTATCGGTGGGCAGGACGAGGGCGGTTGCGGCAGTTTCAGGGGTATTGGCGGCGGCAACCGGGGCAGGCGTGGCCGCTGCAGGAGCGCCACATGCGGCCAGTAAAACGGACAAGATCAAGAGCGGGAAGAGAAGTTTTTTCATCGGTATCCTTTGTTTCAACTAAAATTTGCGTTGATGCACGCACAACAAAGCGCCGCGCTTGACGCTGATTTTGGCGGTATCTGCCAGCATCTGGTTGCTGATCCCGCGCGTGCGGTAGGGTAAAAGGGTGGCCCGGTTCAGCGGGTAGACCAGCCCGTCGGTTGTGACGCCTTCGGCAGGCATGCCCCAGGGAATGAGGGAAACGGTCTCGCCCGGCTGCCCATGCAGGGTGGCTTTGCTGGTGATGCAGAAGGCTTCGGTCACGCCGTCATCCAGGCGCACATCGGCGTCAATCGCAGCCGGATCTGTCAACAGGGACAGGTTGCCAAGCATCTGGTCGAGCCGTCCGCCGAACCCGGCCACCATGCAGATGGGCCGGTAGCCCGATTTCAAGGCATGTTCGAGGGCAAGTTCCAGGTCAGTTTCATCCTTGTTGGTGGGGTAGTTCAAGGTGTGGACGCCCATGTCGGTAAAAACGCGCATATCGGCTTCTGAAAGCGAATCAAAATCGCCAATGATAACGCTCGGGATGGCGCCCAATTTGAGGGCGTGGCGCGCGCCGCCGTCTGTGGCGATCAGCACGTCGTCCG
>JBARBA010000575.1:0-19464 GCA_049792555.1 Anaerolineales bacterium | reverse complement strand
ATGTCAGGAAGATATGTATATAATTGACCGCGATCAAGATAAACGAATTTTGCCCTCAATCCTTGATGGAAAGGAACCAATCCGATGCTCGAAGAACGCCTGCCCTACATAACCCGCCCGTTATACTTTTCCGATGGCAGCCAGGTTGAAGAGTTCATCATTCCCGACGAAGACCGCGAATTGGTGCTTGCGCGTTTGTATCCCTTTGCTCCCATTCCCAAGCTGACCGACCGGATGATCGACATCCACACGGACAAGGTCTTTACGGTCAAGGATTTCCGCGTCACGTGGGAATATGGCATGAACTACCTTGTCAGTCCGTATTATCCCGAAGGCGGCGGAACGGTGATCGATTGGATGGAGGAAGACCTTGCTACTGACGCATCTGAGGGGGATGATTGGGAGGGGGATGATTTGGACGATGATGATTTCGATATGGATGATTTGATGAATCTTGACGACGAAGACCTGTTTTGAGCATAAGAAGTGGCTGTCACCTAAAAACAAAACGCCCCGCGCAATTTCATGCGGGGCGTGATGTATCTTCTCAAAATTTTGGGGGAATTGTTGTTACATGTGGTTTCGATACGGCAGCGGGACAGCACCGCTGCCTACTCAACCACCAAATATTGAGAAGTTACAGCGTGATCGTTTAGTTGCTTTGTCCGGTTGGGGGTTTTGCTTTGCCCCCAACCGAACAAGGATGGTTAGAGCCGGAACGTTTTCAACGTTTCCAGGTAATAATCGGGCAGGCCGATGTCGAAGCGTTTGCCGTCGATGACCAGGCCCATGAAACCATCCTCCTGACGAATGCGCTCCAGCGCGGAGGTCAATTGGAATTCGCCGCGTTCGCGCACGTTGTTGTCGATGTGTTCTTTCAAGATGGTGAAAAGCTGGGGTTTGATGATGTACTGTCCGAAGACGGTTAAATATTCATCTTCGGGCAGGCCGGGCACGCGCAGGTTGCTGCGGGCGTAGTCGAGGTTGGGTTTTTCGGCGAATTCCGTCACGTTGAGCAGGGTTTCATCTTCCAGCCAGACGCCGGTCAGCGTGCCGAAGTTGCCAATCTCCGCTTCGGGGGTGCGGCGCATGCCGACGATGCTTGATCCGTGACGCTGGTAGGCTTCCAAAAGCTGACGGGCGCAGGAGTTATCGCCGTTGGCGCGGTAGATGTGGTCGCCAAGCATCAGCAGGAAGGGTTCGTCGCCGATGGCCTGCGCGGCGCTGTAGACGGCGTGTCCGAAGCCCTCCTGCGCGGTCTGGATGGCGAAGGTCACGCGCTGGCCCATTTCCAATATGCGGCGCGAGTATTCCTGGAAGTGACGCGGCAGTTTGTTGTAGTTCTCGATGGTAATTTGTTCGTTAAAGAAGGAATGGAAATCTTCCAGGTCGTTTTCCTGCACGATGATGACGACTTCTTCGATACCGGCTTCGATGGCTTCTTCGACGATCAGCAGGATGGCCGGTTTGGCGATGCCGTCACGGTCGATGATCGGGAACATTTCCTTTTTGGTGGCTTTGGTGGCCGGGAACAGGCGCGTGCCGAAGCCCGCCGCCGGGATGACGGCTTTGCGCACCTTTTGCTGGGGCGTGATGGTCAGCCTCATGCCGGGCAGGCCCAAGTCGCGTTCGAGGATTTGGATGACGGCATCCTGGTCGCCCTGGCTGCGGCAGATGAATTGCGCGGTGCCGTCGCCCTGGGAGCCGACGCCTTTGCCGCCCCAGACGTGGGGTTTGAGCGGGGCGTAATCGAGCAGGCGGTGCAGCACGGGCGAGGTCAACTCTTCGGGGCAGGCGGGGGTCGCGTAGCGGTCGAAAAAGACCTGGGCTTCGGTCAGCAGCGCCCCCAGGCGTTCGCCGTCGGCTTCGCGCAGGGCCTCCATCGTCTGCTGGACGATGCGTTTGTTGATCGGGCCGAGCAGTTCCTGCACGCCCTTTTCCACGTCGTTTTCGGCGAAGGGATAGCAGCGGTTGAGCCGGTTCAGGATTTCCATGGTGTCTTTTTTGGCTTGCAGGTCGACGACCACGAAGTAGAGCGGCTCGTTGACCTGTAACTCGCTGGTCTCCAGCCGGTCGCCGTCGAAGGTCATCAGCACGGGACGGTTGCCGAAGGCGCAGCCCTGGTCCATGCGCCCGCAGCGCGAGGGGGTGGTGATCTCGCCCTGGTAGGCCAGTTCCATTTCGCCGCGCGTGGTCATCTTCAGGTCGTAGACGCGGTTGAAAGCGCGCGCCGTGAGCACGCAGATGGCCGCGCTGGAGGAGAGTCCCTTTTTGACGGGCAGGTCGGTCTTGTAGTTGTCGATTACCAGGCCGCGCACGTGGTAATGGGTCAGCATCATGTAGGCCACCCCGGCGATGTAGCTCCAGAAGCCGCCTTTTTGGGCTTCTTCGAGCAGGGCTTTGGGTTCCATCGGAATTTCGTAGGGGCCTTCGCGTGTGCCGTCCGGTTTGGTGGACGAGAGCACCAGCGAGGTGGGGTGCGGCGAGACTTCGGCGTAGATGCCCTGGTCGGTGCCGGTGATCAGGGTGTAGCCTTTTTCGATCTGCGCGTTGATGCGACGGTAGCCGCCGGCCCAGTCGGAGTGTTCGCCGACCAGGCAGATGCGTCCTGGGACAAAGATTTTCATGGAGGTTGCCTTTCTGGGGATGGATGATTTCGGTGACGATTCGATGCCGAATTATAAATCAACCCCGCAGTTTTGCGCCGTGTATAACCAACCTGGCAGCGGCAATTCGGCGGCGGCCTGCTCGGCGGTGGTCTTGCTCAACGGTGGTCGGGAGACCACCGCCGAACGAGAACGAGAGAACACCTGATATCGCTGTCACGCTTTTCTTAAAGTCAGAGCGTTCGCCCCAAAATTGCGATAATCGAACCGCGAAGCTCGCTAAGAACGCAAAGAAAAGATTTTAAACTTCGTGTTTTTCGTGTACTTCGTGGATAAAAAGACTTTAAGAAAAGCGTGATATCGCTGTAAAGACACCTTGACAACCGGCGCACAGGCTCTATAATGAAAACCGTTCGTTTTGCAAAGCGTAGTGGCCCTTTCGCAAAACAACCGTTCTTCCCACCCATTTCACCCTATACAAGGAGATAACATGAACAAAAAGTTAGGCCTCAGTTTTATGAAAACTTTTTTCATCCTGGCGATTGTTTCCCTACTGGCCAGCCTGGGCGCATTAACTGCGTCGGCGCAAAGCCAGGGGACGCCCATCACGCCCGGCGACCTGGCAACGTTGGCAAACCAGGTCGCAACGCTCCCCACAAACCAGATTATCATTCAATATAAGCCTTTGTCTGCGGCGGATGCCGGTCCTGACCAGGCCGGGCAGATGCAGCGCTTGAGCGATGCAGCCGGCGTATCACTGCAATATGACCATGCCATGTCTGGAAATGCGCACGTTTTGCGCCTGCCCGGCAAGCTGCCGCTGGAGCAGGTTCAGGCGATCACGGCCCGCCTGATGGCTTTGCCGGAAGTGGCCTTTGTCGAGCCGGACCGGATCATGTATCACACCCTCGATCCGCTGGGCGGCGCTTCGTCGGCGGCTTTCCTGACCCCCAACGACCCAAGATTTGGACAGCAATGGAGCTTTACAGGCGCCTGGGGCATTAACGCCCCCGCAGCCTGGGACGTGACGACCGGTTCCAGCAATGTGGTGGTGGCGGTCATCGATACCGGTATCACCCACCATGCCGAATTCGTCGGGCGCACCGTCCCGGGATATGATTTCATCAAAGATGTTTTGGTAGCCAACGACGGAAATGGGCGCGACAGCGACTCTAGCGATCCGGGCGATTGGATCACGGCTGCCGAGAGCAACGGTTCAGCCGATGGCGGTTGGTTCAAAGGCTGCCCGGTGTATGACAGCTCCTGGCATGGCACGCATACGTCCGGCACGATTGGCGCAACAGGCAATAACGGCCTGGGCGTAGCCGGCATCAACTGGCATTCGAAAATCGAGATGGTGCGTGTGCTTGGAAAATGCGGCGGCTATAGCTCGGACGTTTTGGACGGGATGCGTTGGGCCGCCGGCTTGAGCGTTCCCGGCGTCCCGGCCAACGCCCACCCGGCCAAAGTGCTCAGCATCAGCCTGGGCGGTTCCGGCGCTTGTAGTTCAGCTTTCCAGTCGGGGGTCAACCAAATTATCGCTGCCGGGAGCGTGATCGTGGTAGCGGCCGGCAACAGTTCTTCCGACGTCAGCGGCTTCAATCCCGCGAATTGCAATGGGGTTATCGCGGTGGCTGCCACCGGTCCCACCGGCGACCAGACGTACTACAGCAATTACGGCGCCAAGGTGAAAATCAGCGCGCCGGGCGGTGAACAAAGTTTTTATAACGATCCCAACGGCATTCTGTCCACGTTGAACACTGGTCTAAAAGGACCTGTGGCCGACACTTACGTCAACTATCAAGGCACCAGTATGGCCGCGCCGCATGTCAGCGGCGTCGTCTCGTTGCTGTTTTCTCTTTACCCAAGCCTGACGCCTGCACAGGTGCTGCAAATTCTCCAAAGCAGCGCCACAGCCTTCCCCGGTGGCGGGGTTTGCAACACATCCATCTGTGGCAGCGGTATTGTGAATGCCAGCGCAGCCATCGCCAAGGCAACCATCACCATTTCGGGGACTACCGGGGTGGCCGGGACAAAGCTTAGTTATGTTGACGGTTTGACCAAGACGGTCACGGCAGACGGCAGCGGGAACTACTCCCTCAACGTTCGGTATGGCTGGAGCGGCGCGGTCACGCCATCAGAGTCGCACCATACCTTCACGCCCGACCACATGGATTATGCCAACCTTGTAACCGGTCAGACGGCTCAGGATTATACGGCCACGCAGTTTTGGTATATTTCGGGGAATGCCGGGGTGGCCGGAGCGACCTTGAGCTATACGGACGTCACGGCCAAAACCGCCACTGCGGATGGCAATGGGGATTATTCGCTGACCGTCTCGAATAATTATTCGGGTACGGTCACCGTTTCAAAGTCCGGCTACACCTTTACCACCGACCACATCGATTACGTCAGCGTTTTATCCGATCAGACCGGGCAGAACTACACTCCCGACGAGGTGATGCACCACATCTCCGGCAACGTCAGCGCGATCAATGTGACCTTGAGCTTTAACGACGGCAGCCCGCAGACGGTCAAATCTGACAGCAGCGGAAATTACAGCCTGCTGGTGCCTGACGGGTTTGACACTACGGTTACGCCTTCCAAGACCGGCGTGACCTTCACGCCCGCCAACAGGGACTATTCTTCCGCGCCTGTGACAACCGATTTAACCGGACAGAATTTCGCCGCCACCGTGACCTACATGTCAGCCGGTTCCTACGACGGCTGGGTGCTCGAATCGAGCGAAATCAGCAATAAGGGCGGCACGATAAACGCTACGGGCACTACCATCCAGCTTGGCGACGACGCCTCCAACCGCCAGTACCGGGCGATTTTGTCCTTCGACACGAGCTTCCTGCCCGATAATGCCGTTATCACGTCGGCTGCGCTCAAGATCAAGCAGACCGGAGCGGTAGTTGGCGCCAATCCCTTCAATGTTCTGGGCAGTTTGTTAGTGGACATTCGCAAAGGAACCTTTGGCGCGACGGCGCTGGAATTGACGGATTTCCAGGCTGCGGCGTCGGCAACCAAGTCAGGGGCCTTCAACAAGACACCCTCCGCGGGTTGGTACACCAGTACGTTAAACGCCAGCGGACTCGCCAACCTCAACAAGACCGGCCTGACCCAATTCCGCCTGTACTTTGCATTAGGCGACAACAATAATCACGTGGCCGACTACATGAAGTTCATCAGCGGGAATGTCGCAATCGACAAACCCATGCTGGTGATTACATACACAGTGCCGTAGGCAGTTCCTGCTTTTTGAAAAGACCGACCCAACCAGGCTTCGAGGGCTATGTCCCCCGAAGCCTGGTTGCTTGACGGGGCGCGGCGGGCACACGTCCCGACCACTGCCGAACATCTGACATTGCTGCAAGGACTCCTTGACAGTTGACATACAGGCTCTATAATGAAAACAGTGCGTTTTTACAGTGCGGGGTGGCTCCTACGCAACATAATCCATTCTCGATCTATGACGGAGATAATATGAACAAAAAGTTACAGGTAAGTTTTATGAAAGCCGTTTTTGTCCTGGCGATTGTTTCCCTGCTGGCCAGTTTGAGCGTCTTCTCAACGCAAACAACTGCGTCGGCGCAAAGCCTGGGGACGCCCATCACGCCCGGCGACCTGGCAATGCTGGCAAACCAGATCGCAGCGCTTCCCACAGACCAGATCATCATTCAGTATAAGCTTTTGTCGGCAGCCGATGCCGGCCCAGACCGGGCCGGGCAGATGCAGCGCTTGAGCGATGCGGCCGGCGTTTCATTGCAATATGACCATGCCATGTCTGGAAATGCGCACGTTTTGCGCCTGCCTGAAAAACTGCCGCTGGAGCAGGTTCGGGCGATGGCGGCCCGCCTGACGGCTTTGCCGGAAGTGGCGTCTGCCGAGCCGGACCGGATCATGTATCCCACCCTCGACCCGTTGGACGGCGCTTCGTCGGCGGCTTTCCTGACCCCCAATGATCCGAGATACGTGCAGCAGTGGGATTTGAAAGGTACCTGGGGTATTAACGCCCCCGCAGCCTGGGACGCGACGACCGGTTCAGGCAGCGTGGTGGTGGCGGTCATCGATACCGGTATCACCCATCATGCCGAATTCGTCGGACGCACGGTTCCGGGATATGATTTCGTCTATGATCCCAGGGTGGGCAACGATGGAAGTGGGCGCGACAGCGACCCCAGCGATCCGGGTGATTGGATTACGCGTACCGAAAACAAAGGTTCGCTCTTCGGCGGTTTTTTCAGAGGCTGCCCGATTCATGATAGCTCCTGGCACGGTACGCACACGTCCGGCACGATTGCCGCAACAGGCAATAACGGCCTGGGCGTGGCCGGCATCAACTGGAATTCGAAAATCGAGATGGTGCGCGTGTTGGGAAAATGCGGCGGTTATAGCTCGGACGTTTTGGATGGGATGCGTTGGGCCGCCGGTTTGAGCGTTCCCGGCGTCCCGGCCAACGCCCACCCGGCCAAAGTGCTCAGTATCAGCCTGGGCGGCCCCGGCGGTTGCGACAAAACCTACCAGACGGGGATTAACGAGATCGTCGCCGCCGGGAGCGTGGTGGTGGTAGCGGCCGGCAACAGCGCTGCCGACGCCGGCGGTTTCAGTCCCGCAAATTGCAATGGGGTCATCGCAGTGGCCGCCACCGGGCCAGCAGGCGACTTGACGTATTACAGCAATTTCGGGGCCAAGGTGAAAATCAGCGCGCCGGGCGGTGAACAAAGTTATTATAACGATCCACACGGCATTCTATCCACGTTGAACACCGGCTCGCGTGGCCCCGTAGCCGATACTTACGTCAACTATCAAGGCACCAGCATGGCCACGCCGCACGTCAGCGGCGTCGTCTCGTTGCTGTTTTCTCTGTACCCAAACCTGACGCCCGCGCAGGTGCTGAAAATCCTCCAGGGCAGCGCCACGGCCTTCCCCAGCGGCGGGGTTTGCAACACGTCCAAGTGCGGCGCTGGCATTGTGAACGCCGGCGCGGCCATCGCCAAGGCAACCATCACCATTTCGGGAAATACCGGGGTGGCCGGGACAACGCTTAGTTATGTCGACGGCGTGACCAAGGCAGTCACGGCAGACGGCAGTGGGAACTACTCCCTCAACGTCGGGTATGGCTGGAGCGGCGCGGTCACGCCATCAGAGTCGCACCATACCTTCGCGCCCGGTCAGAAGACATATGCCAATCTCATCACGGACCAGAGCGGCCAGAATTATACGGCCACACAGTTCTGGTATGTCTCCGGGAATGCGGGGGTGGCGGGGGCGACCTTGAGCTATACGGACGGTGCGGCCAAAACGGTTATGGCGGATGGCAAAGGGGATTACTCGCTGATCGTCTCGAACAACTATACGGGCACGGTCACAGTTTCCAGGGCCGGTTACACCTATGCCACTGACCATATCGATTACGTCAGCGTTTTATCCGACCTGACCGGCCAGAACTACACACCCAACGAGACGGTTCACAGCATTTCAGGCAACGTCAGTACGAGCGGCGTGACTTTGAGCTTTAACGACGGCAGCCCGCAGACGGTCATCTCGGACAGTGGCGGGAACTACAGCCTGCTGGCGCCCGATGGCTTTGCCGGCGCGATTACGCCTTCCAAGACCGACGCGACCTTTACGCCCGCCAGCATCGACTACGCTTCCACGCCTGTGACGACCGATTTAACCGGGCAGGACTTCGCCGCTGCGGTGAGCTTCACGTCATCCGGCGCGTACGACGGCTGGGTGCTCGAATCGAGTGAAAACAGCAACGTGGGCGGCTCGATGAACCCTGCGGGCGTGACCTTCCAGCTTGGCGACGATGCCTCCAACCGCCAGTACCGGTTGATTTTTTCTTTCGACACGACCTCCCTGCCCGATAATGCCGTCATCACGTCGGTTGTGCTCAAGGTCAAACAGAGCGGAACGCCGGTTGGCGCCAATCCCTTCAATGTCCTGGGCAACCTGTTCGCGGACATTCGCATGGGAACCTTTGGCGCGACGGCCCTGGAATTGACGGATTTCCAGGCTGCGGCTTCGGCAACCCGGGTGGGGGCTTTCAACACGATACCCTCTGCGGGTTGGTATACCAGCACGCTGAACGCTGCCGGAATTGCCAACATCAACAAGCTCGGCCCAACCCAGTTCCGCCTGTATTTTGCATTAGACGATAACAATAACCGCGTGGCCGACTACATCAGGTTCATCAGCGGGAATGCCATAATCGACAGACCCACGCTGACGATCAGCTACAGCGTGCCGTAAGGTACAGCGTGCCGTAAGGTACAGCGTGCCGTAGGCGCAGCGCGCCGTAAGCAGGTATTTAAAAAGTTCGGCGGTGGTCGGTAGACCACCGCCGAACAGAAGGCGCTGCGGGTTGTTTATTCTTCCTCAGGCGGGAGGAAAGCCTGGCTCCGTCGCAAAATATAGACGGCGCAGGCGATCAGGATGATCGTCCCGGCCAGCAGGCCCAATTCCATCAGCATATTTTGAAAAGCGGGGATGTTTGTTTCCATTTTGGTGCTTTCGGCGGTAATGACCAACATGCGCCGGATGGCCGCAATTGCGCCGACCACCAGGAAGGGTTCGGCATCCAGTTTGTGCGATTCGATGGAGATCGTCACCGTATAGACGATTTCCATGGTCATCATCACCAGCAGGATGCTATCGAGGATTTCGATGGCCTGGTCGCGGATTTGGCCGGTCGTCACGGCCACGAACAACGAATAGATGCTGCTGAACAGCAGCAAGACGGCCAACACCGACAGGACAAGGGCGATGCAAAACAGGACGGTGCTTTCTGTTTTCTTCAAAAACATGGCCGGGCGTGATTGTGGATGATGCGCAGGCGTGAGAGGGACGGGGTGTTGCTCAGACATAAATACCTCCAAAGTGGATGAATGAGGAGCCGGGAAAACGTGTTTTTCTGGATGTTGAAGACCTTGTCGATTGGTCCAAGCCCGAATTATAAATCAACCCTGCCATGTGCGCAGACCGCAAATAAACGTGGGCGGTAAATACCAAAAAGACTCCGCGCGGCGGAGTCTTTTTGGTTCCAAGCCGGGTTTACCGACCGGCGCTGAACGAACAACTCGGCGGTGGTCGGGAGACCACCGCCGAACAAGGAGCATCAGTAAACGCTTTCCAATCCAGCCCCAACGGACGTTTCAGTTCTTTCAAAGCTTCCACAATCGCGGCCAGCGCATCATTGGCGTTTTGCAGGGCTTCCTGCACGGTATCGCCTTCAGTGATTAATTCGGGCAAGAGCGGGCAAGTGACCACATACCCGCCTTCTGGTTGCGGCTCAAAAACGAGGGGTAACTTGTAAATTTGGCTCATCTCTTTCTCCTGAACTTTCCCGTGCAGTAATCGGGACCATCCCGTGCAGTGACCGGGACCATCCCGTGCAGTAATCGGGACTTTCCTGCTCAAAGTATAGCATAAAGCGCCTGGCTGGGGATTGAGAAACCCCGCCTAAAAAAGCGGCGGTGGTCGGGACGTTTGCCCGTCAGGGTAGACCACCGCCGAACAAGAGTCATGGATCAAGTCGCGTCAGGTCGTTGATGCGGCGGACAAACGGGGCAGCCAGAAAAAGGATCGCCGACAGGCCCATGACTGCCCCGACAAAAGCGCCGCTGCCTTCGTTGCCGAAATATGCCGGCAGTACGTCTTTCAGGCCGGTCACTCCCAGGATTGCTCCCAGGATGCCTGCCAGGATCATTGGGATATAGAGGACGATTTTCGCAAGTTTTGGCAGGGCATTTTCGAAATAATGGGCAATGAGTTCACGAGGCTCGAAACTCACCCAAAACGCCATTCCGGCCAGCGCTCCCAACAAAGCCCCGCCCACAATGCCCATGGCCTGCATGGATACCAGCCCTAAAAAGCGTCCTGCCAGGCCGCCGAGAATGCTTCCGGCAAACATGCTCGACAGCGCCGTGACAATCAACATAAACCGCAGACGGCGCAGGAATGCGAGCGTGGCAAGCACGAGAAAGCCGACCCCAAAAACGAGAATCTCGTTCATCCCGGTTTTCCATCCCAGGATGACAAAAGACTGGCCGAACAAAGCCAGGATAAAGAACAACATGGCAGGGTGGTTTTTAAGCATCAGGCCTCGTGAAAGATGCGCTTTTCGTTAATTCTTTGGTCCGTCATTGAACTGGCTTTGCCAAATCGCTGGTCAACCTCCCGCGAAATACCCTGGTAGGCAAACCATCCGTTCCAATCCGTGAATCCGTGACAGAGTCCGCTGACGACACGCCCCCGTCAGGCCAGACCACCGCCGAACAAGTTTTTAAGGAGGGAATGGGATATGCCCGGCGTTGAAATCAAACTGAATAACTCTCCAGCATCCCAGGTTGTCTTTTTCCAAAACCCAATGCTCTGAACCATATTTTGTTGCCAGAATTGGGCCGAATGGTACGATAGAGCCATTTGAAAATGATACCCAGGTTTTTCCTCCGTTAGTAGAATAGGATCCCATGCTGCCACTTATATAAGTGGCTTTATTGTCAATAATCCCATTCCCTACCGGCATAATATCAAAGTGGATAACGTCTTTCAAGTCAGTCGTCTTGAATAAGTCTTCCTTATACCGAGCTTCAGGCCCAAGCCAGACCAGTTTTGGGCGAGAGTAATCATGAAACACGGCAAAGGAGGAGAAGATGGCTTGCATAACGGACATATCTTTTGTATTCGACGCCTCGGCCTCTTTCTGTATTAAATTTGTAATGGTCTGGTCATCAGTTGTTCCCTGGTATGAACAAATTATGGGTGTAAGCGTTAAGGTTGGATGCGGTGTAGATGTGAAAGTAGATGTGGATGTGGGTGTAAGGGTAAAAGTTGGAGTGGAGGTAGGGGTCAAAGCCGTAGGTAAAAAGAGTTCATGGATCAAACCCCGATTCAAAATTACTACAAATATAACGAAAATAAAAATTATGACCCGAAAGACACATGCGATCTTTGGGGGATTTGGTTTGCTCTTCGGATGAGTTGGTCGAGGTAAATCATCGGCGGGTGCCGGTTTTTCTGGTGGGCGGATTCCTTTTGCGCGCTGGCGTAATGCGCGCAAAAGGTTTTTGTAACCATCAGATTCAAACAAATCTACCGATTTCCATTGAATTAGGCTTTCGAGTATTTTGCATTCTTCTAGACGCGCAGGAATGATAAAAATCTCGCCATCCGGTTGTTCCTGGGCTGTATCTAAAGCAAGCCTTACTTCCCTTTGTTGAGCCCCCGTGTTATTGAACTGCTTCGAATGACAAACTATCACCACATCGCTTTCACGTATGGCTTTCTTAATTTCATGCTCCCGGTTCATGCCAGGCAGAAGGTTTTCCTGGTCCAACCAAGCATTTATACCATCTTTGACCAGACGGAGATACAATGCATACACATCCGCACTATCCTCTGCATGGCATAAGAAAACTTTGAGCGGGCGTTTCATATCAGGCATGGTTCTTTATCTCCCACGGAAGTTGTTAGTGTGTGCTGCGCAACAATGAGCGCTGATTTTTCCCATAGGTAATAATGGTGATGTTCATAGGATGATTTTCCGTACAAGCGTTTTCATACGGAAAATCATCCTCTTTTTTGCGAAATGTGTATCGTTTTCAAATTTTTAGGGCAAATATTGCGCATTCCTGAAATACATCGTCTCGGCTTTCGCGCCCTTGAACACAAACTCAATCGGGATGTAAAGCTTTGTCCGATCTGCGCCTGCAAAGCTGCTTTGCAGGTCAAAGGTATAAGTCTTCCAGTCGGCTGTCAACACCACGGGCTGTTTGGTTTCGTTGCCGTCATCGAGTTGGTCTTTGTCTTTGATGCCAATCGATACTGTTTCACCGCCTGTTTGCCCGCGCATTTCCACGCTCAGGTAGCGATGCCGGTTTAAGTTAAGCGATTGGCGCTGGCCGGGTATTGCAGGTGCGCCAACTGTAATGAAGATGGCACCCCAGCTTTGCCCAGCCGGGTAACCGGCCATCATTGAGCCATGCAGGTCTGTAACCCAGTCAGATAGATTTCCAGACGTATTCACCCCCATATCCAGGCCGGCGCGCAAACGTTCGCCGCTATAAATATGGATGGGGGTAAGGGGGGCAGGCGCAGGCAGGGTGGTTACGAACTGAATATTATCCAGGTAAAACACCGCGCTTCCGGTTGCGCGCGCCCGCTCAAGCGCGAAACCGAAACCGTCAATCACATGGTGCAAATCTGCCTTTGTCAAATCAATATGATACTCCTGCCAGGAGGTCGTCAGGTTGATGAAGCCATCCACCGGGTCTGCTTCCTGGGCAAAGATCGGCTCTGCAATCGAACTGGGATAAGGCAGCGGGGTTCCATCGCTGGCTTTGGAAACGCCGCCCACGAAGAATTTGATTTGTGCCCCCGGTTTTTCGGCGCGCGCCTGGAATATAAGTTGCTGGTAACCGGTTAAGTCATACTTATTGGTGGGCATACTACCCCAGTTGCCATCTGGATAGAGCCAGTATACTCCGGCCCATCCGTTCACGTCGCCGGACTTGGGCGTATAGGATGCTTTGATGATTGTTCCCGGCCATTGTTTTCCATCGGGTACGCAGGCATTGAAAGCAAGTTCCTGCGTATCTCCCATCCAGCCGCCTGGGGCATACTTGTTTTCTTGACTAAACATATCTTCGTATACAAAAAAGGGCGCGCTGGGGGCTACACTATCCGGGAGGACGGTTTCGGCGGCGCCAAAGTCGGTTAACGACGACATGGCGACGCTATAAGGAATCATCACGCTTGGAATGTGGTATTTGGGGGTTCGGTTGGCACGCAACAACCCCCAATGTTGCCCCACACCATGTTCATTGGTTTTCCACATTTCGTCAAAAGCGTCGAAATAATAAAACTCCACATTCTCTGCCAATGCCAGCGTAATGAATTCTGTGGCATAGCGGTATTGGTTGGCAGGGTTGGGAATTGCCTGCAGGCGCGCCTGCCCGGCAGAAGGCCAGCCGGTTTCACCAATCACCACACGTTTGCCGTTCGATAAGCTCTGGACTTTATGATAATAATTGACAGTAAAACGCGCAGCTCCCGCGATGGGGTTGCCATCCCAGAAAGGATAGATGTGAACCATCTCATAATCCACGGCAGCCATTACGCGAGGATGTTCGAGCAAAATGGAGCCGATTTCGGCAGTTGTCACAGGCACACTGACCGCGCTTTTGACGCGCTGGATGTATGCTATAAGTTGATCTTCGGTCAGATCGCGCCGTAATAGAACTTCGTTGCCTACGATCACCGATTCCAAATCGACTGTCTGGGCGAGTTCAATCAGGCCCTGGATTTCGCGTTCGTTCGCATCCAGGTCTTTTCCCAACCAGGCCCCGGCGCTGACGCGCAGCCCCATACTGCGGGCCAGCGCCGGAATTTCGGCGCTGATCCCGGTGCTGGAATAGGTGCGAATGCCGTTGGACATCTTACTGATGATTTTAAGGTCTTGAATAATGTCCGCCTGTGATGGTTGTGCCTGCGTATTCGGCGACTGGCAGTCGCGGTAAGGGCTGTATGCCAGCCCTCGCAGGAGTGATGTCTTGATGATAATAGCCTCGTAATCCAGTTTGGCATCCCCTGTGGCATTGTTTGAAGTCAATTGTAGCCGGATCTCCCGGGTGGATTTATTGATGAAGCGCACCGGGTTGGCGATTGCTGCCCCAAGAGTCAGCAAACTCCAGGTATTGGCGATTACGCCGGTATTATTTCCTGCGACAACCCATTGGGAAGTGTCCCAGTCGAATAACTGCCACGACCAGATTTGTGTTGATTTGGCCGGGCCTTTGAAGTTGATTTGAAGTGTAATGGATGTGATCGCGGCGCGGACGCTTGCAAGAGGAAGTTTATAGGTGCGATAGCCTTGATAAACCGAGGCTGGTGTTGAAAAAGTGACGTATTTTGCCGGGCTGTCGAGCGCCCCTGATTGATCTTTTATTTTTAGGCTCGTTACATTTCCTGCTGTTGTCCCACTTTGGGTGGAGATACTCAGAGGGCTGAGTGTGAGTAATTGACTGGCATCTGTATCTGCGGCATGGCTGATGGTTTCAGGCGGAAGTAAGCTGAATATTAATCCGATGAGAAGCAGTGCGGAAATCCATTTGCGTGATAACATTTTCCCTTCTTTCTTTGGTTAATTCCGAATGTGGATAGAATGACTATACCATTATTGTACGAAATTTCACTTTTTGCAAGTAGCAATTTTAAAATCGTGTTTTGCAACGATTGTTCACCGTTTGGTAGCAGTCTACAGTTGGCGTATTGCCGAAAGTGGTGGCAAAAATAACGGCAGCGTATTTATACTTATACTGCCGATAGCGAATTAGAAGAAACAGCATGCAAAAAAAGATTTTCAGCGCACAAGTCCATTCCCCTCCCCGCACAATAGACACCTGAAAAACAAGACCTCGGAGTTCTGCCAGAACTCCGAGGTCTTTTCGTATTTCCTGCCCTCCCGTCCCACCCATCAAACTTCCCGTCCGCTTATCCGCTTCCCGTCCGCTCCCGAATCCGCTCATGCTTTATACAAGCAAAAACAAACTCTTTTCATGCAGTAGCAACCATTTCACAGGCGCAAGCCATCATTTTTAAGGCACAAGCAACCACTTTCAGGCCATAGGAATCACTTTTAAGGCTGTAGGAAACATTTATAAGGCAGTAGGAAACATTTATAAGACAGTAGGAAACATTTCTAAGTCGGTAGGAAACATTTCTAAGTCGGTAGGAAACATTTCTAAGGCCGTAGTAAATATTTCTAAGACCGTAGGAAACATTTTACAGGTGGTAGCGACTATTTTTAAGGTCGTAGGAATCATTTTTAATGCAGTAGCAACCATCTTTAAGGTCGTAGCAAACATTTAACAGGCAGTAGCAAATATTTTTAAGGCAGTAGTAACTATTTTTAAGGCAGTAGCAACCATTTAACAGCATGAAACTCGTCAAAATACCATCCCATTCATCATCATCGCTCCCTGAACTTGAAGAAAAAGAAACGTCCAATCAAACGGGCGACAGTCTGTTCAAGATTGTCGCCCGTTTTGGTTTAAAGGCAGCAGCGCAAAAGATGTTATCTGGCTGTCTGGTTATTCTTCCGCGGAGTCAAAGGTTGCAACAAGAGCATCAGAGAGCAGGCGGTCTTCGATGGAATCAAAATAAGCGCTGAGTTCCATACACGTCAAGTCTCCAGGAGTTTGAGGCGCGCCTGGAGAAATTGCCGGGCCTGCGTGAGCGAGGCCCATTCGGTATAGTCAAAGCTATCTTGCGTTTGCCCGGCTTGCCAGCGGCGCAAAAAATCTTCCGAGCTTTCGTGATATTGCTGCTCAAAAACGATCAGGCGTTCTGTCAACCCGGCAATTTGGCGCTGACATTCAAGCGCTTCGCGTTTGAGCAGTTTGTCCAACTGCTGGTCAAGAAAGCGACTGTCCAATCCCTGCCGGTAGAGTTCGGCAAGATTGGTAAGTTTGTCTGCAAGAGCCATGGCGTTTCTCCTTCCGTTCGGTTATGCAACCTATGTACGACGGATTGACATTCGGAGCGAAAGACGGCGGCCCGTTTAATCGCCTTTGAGCCGCTTACCCCGCCAAGGTACGTGAATCCGGTCAGCCCTTTCCCCGGCGGCTCAAGGCAAACCTTCATCTTTCATCCTTCAACTTTCATCTTTCTCACTGCACATTCCTCACCGCCACGCGCTGCTCCGGCACGCTATACCCGCCCTCCGAACCGACCGCCGCGATGGCCTTATTCGTATCGAAATAAACCTGCCAGTAATTGTCGTTATGGCAATACGGGCGCACCGCCAGCACTGTGCCGTACTCGCTGAACGTCAAAATCTCGATGTCGGGCGCGGGCGTCTTCATCACATTGGGAATGGCTTCGACTTTGGCGCGCAGGCGCTGCATGGCGTCGTTCAGGTCGGCGTCGTGCGCAAACTGCGCGCTCAACTCCACGCGGCGATAAGGATTGGCGCTGAAATTCTGGATCTTATCGGCAAAGATGGCATTGTTGCCCACGAAGACGCGCACGTTATCGCCCGTGTCAATCGTCGAAACGAACAGCCCGATCTCCTTGACCGCGCCGCTCACGCCGCCCGCCGTAATCGTATCGCCCACCTTGAAGGGCCGCAGGAAGACCAGGAAAACCCCCGCCGCAAAATTCGCCAGCAGCCCCGACCAGGCCATGCCAATCGCCACGCCCGCCGCCGCCAACAGCGCCGCGAACGACGTCGTCTCGATGCCCAGGATGCCGAAAATGGCCACCACCAGCAAAATGCGCAGGCCGACCTTCAACCCGCCTTCGAAATACTTGACCAGGGTGGGGTCCGTCTTGCGGGCAAGCTGCGCCTTGCCCAAATAATCAACCATAAACGAAATCAACCAACTGCCGATGATCCACGCGGCAACCGCTCCGAGCAATTTCAAACCCAGCGGCAAAACAATACTTTGAATGATAGGCATAAGAATTCTCTCCTTGTGGGGTGGGGTGGATGGTTACATTGCCGCACATTTTACCGGCGTTCGGCGGTTTTGTCGACCAGAAAAGCTGATCCGCAGATTGCGCAGATTTTCGGTTTTATCCTTCATCCTTTTCTTCAATTCATCCAACGCACTCATCACTTGAGCAGTAAGTATTTCATCCAACCCCAGCGCCTCGAACTCATCCTCGTCCAACACCGTCTGCGCGCCGTCCGCCGCCACCCACAGGTCCAGCGCCAGGTCGATGTACGAGAGCGTATCGGGCGCATCCCACACGGCCGGGCGCGCCAGGTTGCAGTACCAGCCCTTGAGATGCTCGTCGTCGCGGTCGTGGATTTCGAAAATGTTATACCAGCGCGCCGTGTAATACGTCTCCACAAAACGGTCGCCGCGCTTCAAGACCACGCCTGGCATGGGCACATCCGCATGGTTGAAGCGCGCTTCCATGCGCACAAAGTCCGCGCCAAGCTCCAGCACCCGGCCCGCGTATTGCATCGTCACCTCGCCGCGCGCATTGCGTTTCAAGACGTTGATTGTGTCCATCACAAACACTCCCATTCATCCATACGTTGGTTGAGCGGTGCCCTGAGTTTATCGAAGGGTAGCCCGTGCTCTCCGGGCGTATCGAAACCAACAATAAGCAACTACTGCCTGTAGTATGTGGTTTCGATACGGCGGAACTGCGCCGCCTACTCAACCACCGTTGCCAGAAAATGTGGTTTCGACATCGCTCAACCACCACAAGTATTTAGTCACAACCGTTCCACCTGCATCACCTTCAACTTCACCGTTTCGCCGATCTTGCACGGCGCAGACACGTAAAAATACAGCCCGCCCCGCAGCTCGATGCGAAACGCCTGCTCGCGGAAAACCACGTCCGTCACCACGCCCGTCAGCGTCTCGCCGGTCGCAGTCACCTCGGCGCGCGGGCGCAGCAGCAACGTGACGGCCTCACCCTCGGCGCAAATATTTTGGAAAATGACCCGGCCAAAGGGCGTTTCCACCCCTGAATTCGCGCAGCGCCCTTCGACCACGTTCCCCAGCCCCAGGAAACGAGCCACCCACCCGTCGGCCGGCCTTGCAAAAACTTCAAGCGGAGTCCCGGCCTGGGCGATCTGACCGTCGCGCAGCAGGATAATGCGGTCGGCCAGGGTGAAGGCTTCTTCCTGGTCGTGAGTCACATAAATGGCCGGGATGCCCGTGTGATGCAGGATCGCGCGCAACTCATCCAGCAGGCTCTCGCGCAACGCGCGGTCCAGCGCGCCGAGCGGCTCATCCAGCATCAACAGCCGCGGACGCGGCGCGAGCGCCCGCGCCAGCGCCACGCGCTGCTGCTCCCCGCCCGAAAGCTCCGTCACGCGGCGCTTCTCGAAAGCAGCCATATTGACCTGGCGCAGCGCCTCGTCCACGCGCGGCCTGATCTCGTCTTTGGGCCATTTCTTCATGCGCAGCCCAAAAGCCACGTTCTCGAACACGTCCAGGTGTGGGAACAGCGCATAATCCTGGAACATCAAGCCAAAATTGCGCCGGTGCGCGGGCACGGACGCCAGACCCTGCCCATCCCAGCATACCTCGCCGCCGTCGGCCTGCTCCAGCCCGGCAATGATGCGCAAAATGGTGCTCTTGCCGGAACCGGAAGCGCCCAACAGGCAAACCGTCTCGCCCGCCGCCAACGCAAACGAAATCCCTTTCAACAGCGGCTGGCCTTCGTAGGTTTTGAAAAGATGATTGACTTCGAGCATGATTTCCGTTCTTTACGCACTACGAAATACGGACTACGTATTTCGTAGTGCGTATTTCGTAGTATTAAAACTCGCCCGTCCCCGGCAAGCGCAGCTTCTCGATCACGAAAATTCCCAGGCCGGTGAACGCCATCAGCAGCGTCGCCATGGCCATGGCCTGGCCGTAGTTCAACCCGCCGGGCTGGGACAAAAAACGATAGATGGCGGTCGGCAGCGTGGGGTACTCCGGGCGCGCCAGCAGCGAGGCCGCCCCAAACTCGCCCAGCGAAACGGTGAAGGCAAACGCCCCGGCAGAGATCGTGGCGCGCGAGATGATCGGCCAATCCACCGCCCGCCAGGTCTGCCAGCGCGAAGCGCCCAGCACGGCAGCCGCCTCGCGGTAACGCTGCGGGATGGTGACCAGCGCGCTTTGCAGGTTGCGCATCACAAACGGCAAGGCGATGGCGGTATGCGCAAGGGGGATGAGTAGCGGCGAAGTAATCAGTGACCAGGAACCAGTAATCAGTGAACAGTGAACAGTGTTCAGTAAAAATCGAAAGCCGAAAGCCGAAAACTGATCACTGATCACTGAACACTGAACACTGGGTAGCAAATGATTGAACGTCACAATATACCCCAGCCCAAGCG
>JBARBA010000574.1:0-5631 GCA_049792555.1 Anaerolineales bacterium | reverse complement strand
CATTGCAGCTTTGCGTATGGTTCAGTATTACCAGAAACGTAATTATGTCGCTTATGTTTGCCACCGCAAAGCCAGGCTGGCCCTGCTTGGTCTATCAACTATCGCTAATGTTGCGCTGTAATATTAGTGACTTGGTGGCTTCGTGGTTAATTCTACAAAACCATTCTTTTGATGCCATCTTTGATCAATGGCACGTTGAAGTTGATTAAAAAGCCGAGGCGTTTATTGGCTAATTTTAGATACGTGAGCAACTGCACTTGATGGACTGGAGCCAGTTCAGCGACCGCTTTAAGTTCGCAAATGACCTGGCCCTCAACCAAAACATCAAGCCGAAAGCCATTGTCCAGTTTGACGCCATCATAAATAATCGGCAAAACCACCTGACGTTCGAATTTCAAGCCCCGTTTTTGAATCTCGTAGCAAAAGCACGGTTCGTAAACACTTTCCAGCAACCCCGCTCCCAACACTGTATGAACCGTATAGGCCGCATCAACAATCAGCGTCGCAATCCTTTCTGTCTCACTGGGAATGGGAACATACTGTGCGTGCGCAATTTTGCCCGGGCCGTTTCTTAAAAAACTTGGTGACTTCGTGTCTTCGTGGTTCATTGGTTTTCTCCTAACAAAACATCCAGATACGCATCGACCATACGCTCCAGCCCAAAGGCCGCCTCGGCGCGTTGGCGCGCGGCGGCGCTGAACGTGGGCCAGTCTTTCAGCACAAGCTCGGCCCCGGCCACCAACCCGGACACAACCGGCGGTTGCAGCTTCCACGAGTCGCTGCCGTAGGGCGCGATGAAACCACAACCCGGCGTAACCAACTCGGCCAGCGAGCCGGTGTCGAACGAGACCACCGGCAGCCCACAGGCCAGCGCCTCGATCACCGAGTTTGGGCAGGCCGGGTGGATGTCCGCCGAAAAGAGCAGGTGCGCGGCGCGCATCAGCGCGGGAATCGCCTCGCGCTTCACCAGCCCGGCCCAACGCAGCGGCACACTGCTGCGCGCCGTCCACTCGGCTTGCAGGGCCGGGGCCACATCACCCACCACCTGCACCTCCATCGGCCAGCCGCGCGCCGCCAGCCCTTCGGCCAAGCGCACAGCGTTCTCCAGCCCGCTCTCGTAACCACCGCCCAGGCTGCCCTCCACCACCAGCAAGCGGTACACACCTGCCAGGCGTTCGCCGCCGGGAGAATAAACGTCCAAATCCACGCCGTTGTAAGCCACAGAAGCAGGCGTTTGCAATGCGCCAAAGCGTTTATTCCACCAACGCTGCGAAAATGCCGACTGGTAGACGATGTGGTCGGCCATAAAATGCCGGATGAAGGCCAGCAACAAGTTACCGTATTCGGCGCGGAGCGTATGTTTAAAAGAAATGGGGCGAACGGTGTGAATCCAGTTGATCCCGTCCAGGCGTTGGACGACCCGTACGCCTCGCTGTTTTGCCCGATAAAGCAGCGCAAGCTGCCTCGCGCCGCCGATCACCAACACGGCGCTGTAAGGCATATCCGTTAAATCGGCTGTGACCTGCACCCCGCGCGCCTGCGCCCCTGCCGAAAACTTGTGCAGGAACGATACCATGCCGCCCACGCCATGTACTTTGGGAACAATACAAATTCTTTGCATAAGGCTTTTTGAACCACAAAGACACCAAGACACGAAGAAGTTCAAAAAACTTTGTGACTTGGTGTCTTTGTGGTTAACTTCTCAACCCAACTTTCCTGGCCGGTATCCCGGCCCAAATTTCATTCTCTCCCGTGCTTTGCAGCAAAACGGCGTTCGCGCCGATGACGCTGCCGCGCCCCACGCGCAGCACGCCCTCTTCGCACAGGATTTTAGCCCCGCTTCCCAGGATCACATCGTCTTCGACGACCAGGCCCACAAACTTCGAGTCGCCGATTAAACGGTAAACGTCTGCGCGGCCCAGGGTCACTCCGGGGTAGATTCCGACCCTGGCCCCGATGGTCGTTTTCGGGTGAATGACGACTCCCACCCCGCCGTGATGGAGCAAAAACCCGGGGCCGATCGCCACCGAAACGGGTATCTCCGCCCCCAGGATTTTTAATCCAAAATAAGCCAGTTTGCCCAGCACGGGCCATTTACGCGCGTAGACCAGCAAAGTGTAGAAAGACATGCGGCTATTTTACCGCTCAAATTATGGTATCCTTGACCAACTCTCGCTTTTAGGAAGAATTCTATGCGGATTACACGCGACGCGCTTCTCAAGCTTGCCAAAGACACCACCACCAAGACCCTGGCCCCCAATAAGGACGTGACCGCCGTTTTCCTGGTGGGGTCGATGCTTGCCGAAGACCCGTTCATGGGCGGCACCGCCGACGTGGATTTGCTGGTCATTTATAACGGCAACCCGCCCGATGAGCGCGAGATCATCAAGCTTTCGAACGATTTCCACATCGATATTCGCTATGAATCCGCCAGCCTGTACGCCCAGCCGCGTGAACTGCGCGGCGACCCGTGGCGCGGGCATACCATGTGGAACCCGACGCTGCTGCACCAAAAGGGACGCTTCTTCGAGTATACCCAGTCGATTTTGCGGGCGCAGTTCGACGACCCGGCCAATTTGTTGAAACGCGCCCGCGCCTTTTCCGATCCGGCGCGCTCGGCCTGGAGCGCGATGCAGTTCGAGCCTGCGAACGTTGCGCCGTTGTCCTTGCTGGCGGCAGGGGCGGACGCGGCCAATGCGGTGGCCGTTTTGAGCGGCGCGCCGCTGCCCGAACGACGCCTGCTGGCCGAATTCCCGGCCCGCGCAAAGGCTGCGGGCAACCCCGATTTTGTCAGAACCTTGCTGAATATCATCTTCCGGGATGTGAATGTGGACTTCATCCGCGAGTGGCTGCCGGCCTGGGAAGTGGCCTTCTGCACTGCCGGGCAGGCCCCGCTGGATGCGAGCCTGAACATTGCGCGCTTTGGCTATTACAAAGCGGCAATCGTGACGCTGCTCGAAAGCGATTTCCCGCTGGCGGCGCTCTGGCCGATGATTTGCACCTGGGCGCGCGCAGCGCAGGCAGGCAATTTCACCAGCGAACACGACCGCGCCTGGGCCAGGGTGCTGGCCATGCTGGGCCTCGGCCCGCTGGGCATGCCCGAACGAGTGGATGCGCTGGACCGTTACCTGGATGTGTTGGAGGAGACGTTGGATCAGTTGGCGGCGAAAAATGGGTTGTAGCGGGGACGCAAGACCCTCCAGCAAAGAAAATCTTAATGTCTAAAAAAGTATTCATCTCCGCCGACCACGGCATGGCCATCATCTATTTCCTGCAATCCGACGTGATCCCCACGCTGCTGGCGGCGGGCGTTGAAGTCATTTTGCTGACCGACGACGACATCAAAGAGCGCATCGCCGCGCAGTTTGCGCGACCCGGTCTCACCGTCGAGGGCCTGCGCCTGAAAGAAGCCAACGCTTACTACCAGAAAACCGACAACCGCCGCCAGTGGCTGCTGGCCTACCTGCGGCGCGTCAGCAGTTCGTGGCGCATCAACACCGAAGCGCAGACCAGCCACATCTGGGAAGTCTGGGCCGAGAACTCGTGGAAATTCCGTTTGGGGGTTTGGCTGCCCGCCGCGCTGGCGACTTTGGTCCTGCGCCTGAGCCGCTCCGCCCGCAGGGCATTGGTGGACGCTCAAATGCAATTTACCCCCGGCCTGTATACCGATCTATTCGAGAAATACCAACCCGACATGGTCATCGCTTCGACGCCCGGCTGGCGCATCGACCGTTACCTGTTGCGCGAAGCCGCGCGACGCGGCCTCGAAAGCATGACCGTCATCGTCGGCTGGGACAACCCCTCCAGCTACGCCGTGCCCGGCGCGCCGGTCGATTGGGCAACCTGCTGGTCGCAGCTCCAGAAAGACGAACTGGTGGACGGCTCCGACTGGCCCCCGGAGCGGGTCAACATCGGCGGCATCCCCTCCTATGACGGTTACTTCCGCAAAAGCTGGTTAATGTCGCGCGAAGACTACTTCCACTTGCACGGCCTCGACCCGGCGCGCAAGCTGATCTCCTACGCCTGTAGCTTCGTCCACTTCGCCCCCAACCTGCCCAACGTCGAGGCGCTGGCCCGGCTGGTCGAGTCAACCGATTTGACGGAACCCAGCCAACTGCTGGTGCGCCTGCATCCCAGCCACTTCCAGGACAAGCCCGAAATTTTCGCCGAGGAGCGCGCCGCCATCCACGCCCTGGAGCAAAAGTACCCGCACGTGCATGTCGTCCGCCCGGTGGCGCTGGGCGGATCGCTGGGCTACTACGGCGGCGAAGATATGGACGAGAAATCGTCCATGATGGCGCACTCGGACGTGTTCGTGACCGTTTATTCCACCATGGTGGTCGAGACCGCCGTCCACGACACGCCGATTGTGGCCTGCTGCATCGACGTCCCCGGCGGCTGGAACGTACCGGGCAAGTTCTCGCTCTCGCTCAAAGCCATCGGCAACTGGCCCACGCACAAGCGTTTCCGCGAAGCCAAAGCCGGGCGCGTGGCAACGAACGCGAGCCAGTTGCGCGAAATACTGAACGCCTACTTGCGAAATCCGCAGCTCGACGCCGCCGAGCGCATGAAGTTTGTGGAAGACGAGATTACCTTTACCGATGGGTCGGCGGGGAAGCGGACGGCGGAATTTATTTTGAAGGTATTACAAGAGAAACCGGTGGTTGAGTAGACAGCGACGATTTTTCGCTGTCGTACACTTGCACCTGACGCAAGTGCAGGTGTCGAAACCACCCGGCAGGTTATAATACCGTCATGCAGCATATCCTTTCGCCCTCAAACCAAATTCCCGTCGGGTTGAAGCCCTATTTTCAGGAATATGATATATCCCAACTGGACCTTGTGGCAGATGCAGACCTGATCATTCAACGCGCGCTGGACTTTGGCGACTGGGAAGAAATTCGCTGGCTGTTCAGCACCTATCATCGGAAACGTATCCAATTATTTCTGCGCAAACACGGTCAGCGCAGGCTGAAACCTGTCACCTTCCACTATTGGCGCAAACTGCTGGGGATTCGCAAGTGGGAAACATCGCCCTTCCCCACAGCAAAAGGGGAATTATGGAACCATTGATCCTTGCACATCCGCATTGGGAAACCCTGACACCCGCCACACAGGACGTTTTCCACCTGCTTGGCAAACTTGAACTAACACCTCGCTTCTACCTGGCCGGGGGAACGGGATTGGCGCTGCATCTTGGGCACCGCTTCTCTGTCGATTTGGATTTTTTCTCAGCCGATGCCCACGCCGTCGGCCCCGACGAACGCGCCAGCCTGCGCGCCGCCCTCGACGACCCGACGCTTGCCATCACCTATGATAAGGATTCGACCTTTGTTGTCACCTGGCACGATGTTGGCGTCAGTTTTTTTCGTCTGAATCTCTACCCACTCGTCACGCCGCCGCTGTTTGTGGACAATGTAAACCTTGCCAGCATGGAAGAAATCGGCGCGATGAAACTTGCTGCCATCATTGACCGCGGCACGCGCAAAGACCTGGTGGATTTGTATTACATTCTCCAACAAGTTTCGCTGGATGCGCTCTTCCAGATAGCGGCGGTCAAATACGCCAAGGTGCGCACATTTGCTGTCAGCGCCACGCGCGCCCTGGCCTATTTCGAAGACGCCGATTCCC